>DASQJI010000173.1:0-5146 GCA_035631175.1 Parafilimonas sp. | reverse complement strand
CATTTTTGCGAACCAATTTCTATCATGGCAACCAATAAGAAAGCAGCTATAACTTTTATCTTCTTCACGCTCCTCATCGATGTCATGGGATTTGGTTTGATCATTCCGGTAATGGCCGATCTCATTGCGCAGTTAAAGCACATTCCGATGAATATCGCCAGCAACTATGGCGCGATTTTGCTTTCGGTGTTTGCGATCACACAGTTTCTTTTTTCTCCGGTTATCGGCAACCTGAGCGACAGGTTTGGCCGGCGTCCTGTTTTATTATGCTCTTTACTCGGCTTTGGAGTTGATTATATCGTGCTCGCGGTTGCACCTGCTTATGGATGGTTGTTCATTGGTCGCATCGTCGCGGGCATCACAGGAGCCAGTTTTACAACTGCAACTGCATACATCGCCGACGTGAGTACAAACGAAACGGATCGCGCAAAAAATTTTGGATTGATAGGAGCGGCGTTTGGTATCGGCTTCGTGCTCGGTCCAGCACTTGGTGGTTTTCTTGCACACTGGGGCATTCGTGCGCCGTTCTATGCGGCTGCTGCACTTTGTTTGTTGAACTGTCTTTACGGTTATTTCTTTTTACCCGAATCTTTGGATGCGCAGCACCGCAGACCTTTCGAATGGAGGAGAGCAAATCCTTTTGGGTCATTGAGATTCTTAACCCGCCACCCTGAGATCGGCGGACTCGCGATCGGATTCTTCCTGATTTATTTGGGCGCGCAATCGATCCAGGGCAACTGGAATTTTTTCACGATGTACCGTTTTGGATGGAGTGAGAAGATGATAGGCATTTCGCTCGCACTCGTGGGCGTGTTGGTCGGCGGCGTGCAAGCGGGCCTTACGCGTGTGATCAATCCAAAAATAGGGAACGAGAACAGCATTTATCTTGGTCTGAGCCTGTATACATTCGGGCTGCTTCTTTTTGCGTTTGCCAATCAAAGCTGGATGATGTTTGCATTCCTCGTGCCTTACTGCATGGGCGGTATTTGCGGACCGTCTCTGCAATCAGTGATATCCGGCCACGTCCCCGTTAACCAACAGGGCGAACTGCAGGGAGCTCTTACGAGTTTAATGAGCCTCACTACTATCATCGGCCCACCGTTAATGAGTCTTAGTTTCAGTTATTTCACAACCGATAAAGCACCGTTTTATTTTCCAGGCATGCAGTTCCTCATCGGCGCCGCGTGCATGTTGCTTAGCGTGATCATCATCTACAAAGTATTGAACAAGGAAAAGAAAGAACACCCGGAGTTGCGGACGGTTATCGATAATGAAAATGTTTGAGGTTTGAGGTTCAGACTGATTACTCATCACTCATCACTCATTCCTCATTATCCTGATCCCACCAGCCATCCAACAAAAAAGACCAGCATGCCACCCACGACAACCTGGAATATGGCAGAAAGCAATGGCGTGTCCATATAGCGTTTCCTGATCCACGCGATGACGGCCAATTCAATGATCACCACGATCATGGCAACAGTTACTGCAGTATGAAAATTACTGATCAGGAACGGGATCGTGTGCCCCAATCCACCCATCGTTGTCATTACACCGCAAACGATACCGCGCAGCAATGGCGAACCGCGCCCGCTTATCTTTCCATCATCTGAAAGTGCTTCGGCGAAACCCATACTAATGCCGGCTCCGATCGACGCCGCTAATCCGACCTTGAAAGCATCCAGCGGACTTGATGTGGCAAAAGCCGCTGCAAACAACGGAGCTAATGTAGAAACCGAACCATCCATTAAACCGGCAAGCCCCGGTTGAATAAAACGCAACACAAATAACCGCCGTGCAGTTTCGTGTTCAATGTTTACTTCACCTGAAGCGATCTGCGCCGTGTTTATTTGCTCAAACTTGTTTTCATGCGAGATCTCTTCCTGCGCAAGATCTCCTAACAATTGACGAATGCCCGCATCCTGCGCTTTGAGGGCCGCCGCTTCATAAAAACGCCGCGCTTCAATTTCCATCAAAGCAGCTTCTTCGCGTGCATATTCAGGCCTTAAAGTTTGGCTGATCCACGAACTGCGTCTTTGCAAAAAACCTTTTACGTCCTGTCTCCTGATCAATGGAATATGTTCGCCGAATTTGCTGCGATATAGATCGATCAGGCGATGCCTGTGAATGTCTTCCTCCTCCGCCATTTTTAGAAACAGTTCTGCTGAAGCCGGAAAATCGCGGCGCAACGATTCTGCAAAATCGCGGTAGATATGTGCATCTTCCTCTTCAGCAGTTATTGCAACAGCGAGCACCTGCCGTTCATTGAGATCCTTAAAACGCATACGTCAGTTTGTTTGGTTACATGAAGACCACCTGTTTAGAAAATCTAAATTAAATTTTTTTAGATGGTTGGAGCGTTTTATGCAGTGGGCGAAAAAGGATTTCTTAAACTGGTGTCCCGTCTTCGAGAAAAACTGTGGAGCACGACGACCACGAAGCTGGCACGACGAACACAACGTAAGGCCGGCTTTTTCCCTTGTGAACTTTGTGGTTCGTTGTGCGCTTTGTGTTCCACTAATTCCACCACCCGCCGCAATGATGAAAATGACCCGGCGCCAAGGCAAAAAAAGGCTAATTGTGTTTATTTTCGACATCCGATTTAAACGGCAAATTGGAAATTGGCCGTGGCCTTTCGCCATTCATAAATAATATCTTTCAAAAAAATAAATAAAAATGAAAAACACAATAACGTTGCTTGCCTGCCTCGGATTGTTTTCCGTTGCTTCGGCCCAACATGTAAATCCTGCGAAAGACTGGAAGCTGGGGATCGCATTGTGGACATTTCATACCGTAACTTTTGCGCAGGCGCTGAATATGGTTGACAGCGCTGGTGTGAAATATATCGAGCCAAATAATTTTACCAAAACGCTGCCTGAGCTGAAAGACTCCACACTTGCACAATTATCCCCCGAAGGCATTCTCAAATTAAAGTCATTGATAGAACAAAGAGGATTGAAATGCAAATCGTTTTACGTGGCGGGCGGGAAAGATATCATTGCGTGGAAAAAGCAGTTTGAAACAGCGAAACAACTCGGCGCTGAATTCATAACAACAGAACCGCCTTTAAATATGTGGGACAGCATCGATAGCCTTGCAGGCATTTATAAAATTAAAGTGGCCATACATGAACACTGGAGGGGAATGAGCCACTATTGGGACCCGGATACAACATTAATGGCTTTGAAAGGTCATCCAAATTTTGGCGTGTGTGCTGATATTGGGCATTGGCCGAAAAGCGGGATCAATCCTTTGAACGCAATAAAAAAATTGAGCGGCCATATCATTGCTCTTCATTTAAAAGATATAGCAGCTTATAACGATCCCAAGTTGACAGATGTTCCCATTGGAACAGGCGTTGTGGATTTTCCTGCTATTTTCCAGGAGCTGAAAAAACAGGGATTCAAAGGATATATTTATATCGAGCGTGACACCATAGAACCCGGCGGCAACTTGCCATCTGTTATGCAGGAAGTGAAGTATTATAATGAACAGGTGAAAAAGTTGTGATGAAGCGCTGAGCATACCCAAACCGGCATCACGTATGTTTTGCCAGTCTGACTGAAGCAGGCAATTTGCAAAGCAGAGGCCGGTTGCAAAACTCTTTCTATTTTGTCGCGGCATTTTTGGCGCTTGTCGCATACTCACGCAAGCTTAATGCACAAGTCGCGATTTAATTTACCTTGACGAAAATTTTAGGTTGCCATTCTTCATCGCAATAAACTTCGCCAATGAAATGCTTTAGCCTCTTCACTTGCATCCTTGTTTTAATGAGTGCCTCGGAAGAAAACATTGCACAAAGTCAGCCTGGCACCGATTTCAAAACGATAACCAATAATAATGGGCCAACGCTTGGTTACTCGCCTTCTTCCGGCGTAAAAATTCTTGACGTCGACGGGCTTCGTTTCAAAGACCTGGATAAAAACGGTAAGCTTGACACTTACGAAGACTGGCGGTTGCCGGTTGACGTGAGAGCGAAGGACCTTGCCAGCAAAATGAGCATCGAGCAGATCGCTGGCCTGATGTTGTATAGCGCACACCAGGCGATACCTGCGAACACAAAAGGTCTTGGAGCAGGCACCTACAACGGCAAGCCAATCGATTCGACCGACATGCAGCCGTACGACCTGAGCGATCAGCAAAAAAAATTTTTGAAAGAAGACAACCTTAGGCACATCCTGGTTACCCGCGTGAAAAGTCCGGAAGTTGCGGCGCGATGGAACAACAATGTGCAGGCATTCGTCGAGAGTTTGGGTCTTGGTATTCCTGCCAATAACAGCTCCGATCCGCGCAACGGAGTTGTTGCAAATGCTGAGTACAACCTTGGCGCCGGGGGAACTATTTCTATGTGGCCTGAATCAATTGGGATGGCTGCAACGTTCGATCCTTCAATAGTGCAAACATTTGGAAGAATAGCTGCGCAGGAATACAGGGCACTGGGCATTAGTACGGCTTTATCGCCGCAAATTGATCTTGCAACAGAACCGCGATGGAGCCGGTTTAGCGGAACATTCGGCGAAAATCCAAAACTCGCCACGGACATGGCACGTGCTTATGTTGACGGTTTTCAAACTTCAACAGGGTCTGCTGAAATAAAAGATGGATGGGGTTATCACAGCGTGAATGCGATGGTGAAACACTGGCCTGGCGGCGGCCCGGGCGAAGGTGGACGTGACGCGCATTATGCTTATGGAAAATTTGCTGTGTACCCGGGCAACAATTTTCAAACGCAACTTATCCCGTTTGTTGATGGCGCATTTAAGCTTGACGGCAAAACGAAATATGCGGCTGCGGTGATGCCGTACTATACGATCTCTTTTAACCAGGATACAACGAATGGCGAGAACGTTGGCAACAGCTACAGCAGATACATCATCAACGATCTGCTGAGAACACAATACAAATACGATGGAGTGGTGTGCACCGATTGGCTGATAACTGCGGATGAAGGCAAGACACCGGATGTATTCGCAGGAAAGTCGTGGGGTGTTGAAAAACTTTCGGTTGCTGAACGGCATTACAAAATATTGATGGCGGGTGTTGATCAATTTGGCGGGAATAACGTCGCAGGTCCCGTCCTCGAAGCGTATCAAATGGGAGTGAAAGAACATGGCGAGGCGTGGATGCGTCAACGTTTTGAACAATC
>DASQJI010000172.1:0-2712 GCA_035631175.1 Parafilimonas sp. | reverse complement strand
AGTTCAGGGTCCACACCTTTTTCCTTCAGAACGTTTCTTATCGATGCAAACGCGTACAGCACCAACGCAAAGCAAAAAAGAATCGAAAGCAGGTTGTCGGTAAACATTTGATATCAACTAAACATGTTCTGCACTTAACCCGGCAGAGGAATTTGTGTCAAAATATTTGATAACGCAGTAAAGCAGTTATCTCATTAAAAGCATTAAAATAATTTGGTGCGGCAAATTAAATTTTTTCCAGAAGACTCCTGTAGTCCGTTTGCGCATACAATTATTTGCCTTTTGCCACTTCTAGTCCGGCTAATGCAATAGCTGTTGAACGTGCAACGTTTCTAAAAAAACAGTTGTCAACGTGCGAAACAAAGGAAAATAAATGAAGGCAAAATATCTCGCTCCAATATTGTTCCTGACAATAGCAGCTTGCAAAAAAGAAAGCGGCGGCTTAGTATCTGATGTGCAGGGCACCTGGGAATTAAGGTCGTCCGACGGCGGTTGGAGCGGCCACCAGGAGTATGCGCCAGGCAATGGAAACACGTACAGCTTTAGCGGAACCACATATGCACACCAAATAAAGACGACCGATACAACTTATGAGTATTCGGGCACGTTTCAGATTTACACGGGTAAGCCCTGCGACTTTGCGCCTGAACAGACGCTCATTGAATTTGATCACAACCTTTCTCCAGCCAGTTTTTCTTTATCGGGCGGAGAGCTTATGATCGGCACAACCGAATGCATTGCGGATGGATGGAGCGGTACCTATCGAAAGATCGAATGATCGAATGCCGAAATCACCTGTATCCCATTGCCTGTAGTTCGAACAATTCAGCATAACGACCACCGGATGCGAGTAATTGTTCATGAGTGCCGATCTCAAGCATGTTTCCCTGGTCTAAAACAAGAATACGGTCTGCCATGCGCACCGTCGAAAATCGGTGCGAGATAAGAACAGCTATCTTTCCTTGCGTAAGTTCAGAGAAGCGTTGGAACACCTGGTATTCTGCACGCGCATCAAGAGCGCTTGTTGGTTCATCAAGAATGAGCAACTGCGCTTCCCTCATATAAGCTCTTGCGAGCGCAACCTTCTGCCATTCTCCGCCACTTAATTCAACGCCGTCATTAAAGCGTTTGCCGAGTGCTTGCTCATATTTGTTCGGCAGTTTTTGGACAACGGTACTCGCCAAACTTTTTTCTGCTGCGGCCTCGATCAAATCGCGGTTATGCTGCTCATCGATATTTCCCACTGCAATATTTTGCGCGACACTCATCTGGTAATGCAGATAGTCCTGGAAGATAACGCCGATATTTCTGCGCAATTCCAAAAGATCGTACTCACGAAGATCGATGCCGTCAAGCAATATTCGACCCTCAGTCGGATCATATAAACGCGCGAGAAGTTTCACAAGCGTTGTTTTACCTGCGCCGTTCTCCCCCACCAGCGCAAGTTTTTCCCCTGCATGTAATGTGAAATTCAGGTTTCGATTTGCCCACACCTCGCTGTTCTGGTACCGAAAACCAACGTTTTCAAATGTGAACCCATATTTTACCGGGTTTGGAAAAGACAATGAACCGGCGCCAGTTTTTATTTTTGGTTGGATCTCGAAAAAATCAAAATAATCACGCAGGTAGATCGCGCCTTGCGACACACTTGTAAAACGCGAAAGAATGGATTCAAGCAACGTTCTCAGTTGCCGAAACGAGCCTGCCAGGAAAGTAAGCGTTCCGATGCTGATCCCTCCCTCAATTGTTTTTAAGATCATAACAACATAGGCAGTGTAGTAACCCAAACTGCCTATAAAAGAAAACAATGTTCCCCATGACGCACGCTTCACCGCGATCTTCTTATTGCTGTTGTAAAATTTTTCTGATAGCAGCTTAAACCTGTCGATCACGAAACCGGAAAGATTGAAGAGCTTCACTTCTTTCGCGGTTTCATCGCTGGCGCCCACGTAGCGTATGTAATCGAGCTCACGGCGTTCGGGTGTTTGCCTGCGTGTGAGCGCATATGTGCGGTCGTTGAAATACGATTCACCGAGAAACGAAGGAATGATCGCAATGAGCAGTAACAAAATGAGCCACACGTTGAATGCGATCAACCCCGCGAGCAAAAAGATCATCGTTATGACGTCCTGTATTTGCGCCAACACTTGTGATAACAGAACCGTCCTGCCAACCGTTTGCTGTCTTGCGCGTTCCAGCTTGTCGTAAAATTCTGAGTCTTCAAATTGCTCCAGGTCAAGGGTAGCAGCGTGCTCCATGATCTTTACCGATGTATAATTGCTGAACAAGTCACCAAGCAAACTGTCCACGAGTGTTGTCGCACGGCTCAATCCATCCGACAAAATTGCCAATGCAAATTCAGCGGCAACGAGCTCCCATAAGAAGGTATGGTCTGTAATGGTGCCTTTGCTTAATGCAAGCACTTCGTCAATGATCAATTTTCCGATGTATAAAATGGATACCGGAATTGCAGAGCGGATCAATCTCAGCGATGCGTTCACTATCGTGTACCAATGATTAGTTTGCCAGACCAGTTTGAAGAATCTTGGCAAATTTCCAAGTGCATCAAATTTTTCCTTCAGAGTTGGTTCAGGGACCTTGTAGTGCGATGATCTTCTTCCTCTTGCCATGCATTTGCTCCTGCGATTTTTGCAAAATTATCGAACATACGCTGTTTTGTGCACAACCGTACGGCGAAAGAATAGATGCGGT
>DASQJI010000171.1:0-3760 GCA_035631175.1 Parafilimonas sp. | reverse complement strand
GGGATTTTGGTACAACTGCCGCTACCAAAACAGATCAGCGAAGAAAAAGTGATCAATGCTATAGATCCGGCCAAAGACGTCGACGGGTTTCATCCTTTTAATATAGGCAAGCTCGTGCAGGGATACCCTACCTTTATTTCTGCGACACCATATGGGATCCTGCTTTTGCTTAAACATTACGGCATTGGGACAAAGGGCAAACATGCGGTCGTAATAGGGCGAAGCAATATTGTCGGCCGGCCGATCAGCATTTTATTAAGCGCTAACAGGGATTATGGAAATTGCACAGTAACGGTTTGCCATTCTCATACGGCCAATTTGAACGAAATAAGTTTGCAGGCTGATATATTAATTTGTGCGCTGGGCCGCCCGGGATTTGTTGAAGCGAACATGGTTAAACCCGGCGCAGTGGTTGTGGATGTAGGAATAACAAGAGTTGAAGATGCCTCGGCAAAAAAAGGTTATCGCATCCAGGGCGACGTGAAGTTTGAAGAGGTGGCTCCAAAATCATCAGCCATAACACCAGTTCCGGGCGGGGTTGGCGTTATGACCATAGCAGCATTGCTGGAGAATACGTTCCATGCTTATCTACAAAGAGAAAAATTCGCGACTACTAATTGAGAAATATTCGCTTATTAATTAATGACAGATATCACCCCTCATATTTCCACTGAACTTGTTGCATCGGGCAAAGTTGAAACGTTGCCGGTAATGGAGGCGTTTTACACACTGCAAGGCGAAGGATTTCACCAGGGCAAGGCCGCTTATTTTATCCGACTCGGCGGCTGCGACGTTGGATGTGTCTGGTGCGACGTAAAAGAAAGCTGGGATTTCTCGGCCCATCCCCAAAAATCAATTGCGCAGATCGTTGACGAGGCCAAATCGACCGTAGGGAATCAGTCAACTGTCAACACTCAACTTCATAACAAGCATGTTTGCGTCATTACCGGCGGTGAACCGCTAATGCATGACCTTTCCAACTTAACGAATTTGTTACAGGAGACCGGTTTTGCCACCCACATCGAAACATCTGGTGCTTACCCGCTCACAGGTTCATGGGACTGGATCTGCGTATCTCCGAAAAAATTCAAACGTCCGTTAAAAGAAGTTTTACAAACAGCCAGTGAGCTGAAAGTTGTGGTTTATAACAAATCTGATTTCAGTTGGGCAGAAGACAACGCAGCACTGGTATCACCGCAATGCCAACTATATCTTCAACCCGAATGGAGCAAGGCAAACACAATTACTCCATTAATTATTGATTATATAAAGTCGCAGCCGCGCTGGCAACTCAGTTTGCAAATTCATAAGTACATAAATATTCCATAAGGAATCCGAAAGACAACTCCCTTAGCTTTCGACAATCAATCCGCTTATCTTTGCCAGCCAAAAAAATTCCTTTAGAGTTGGCTTATGTTTAGGACACACACATGCGGAGAATTAACACTAAAAGATGCCGGGTCGTCGGTTACATTAGCCGGCTGGGTGCAAACTATCCGGAAATTTGGAGCGATCACATTTGTCGACCTGCGTGATCGTTACGGGATCACTCAATTATTATTTGGTGAACACTTGAACGCCCAACTGGATACAAACCCGCTCGGTCGTGAGTTTGTTTTGCAGGCGACGGGAAATGTGTCTGAACGAAGCAATAAGAATAAGAATATCGACACGGGCGATATCGAAATCGTCGTTGATTCATTTTCAATTCTAAACAAATCTGCTACACCTCCTTTCACCATACAGGATGACACTGACGGCGGCGACGATCTTCGGATGAAATTCCGTTATCTCGATCTCCGCAGGAACGCTGTGAAAAAAAATCTTGAACTCCGCTACGCGGTTAATCGTTCTGCAAGAAATTATTTGCATGAGAATGGGTTCATCGAAATTGAAACTCCATTCTTAATCAAGTCGACTCCGGAAGGCGCAAGAGATTTTGTGGTTCCGAGTCGTATGAACCCCGGGGAATTCTATGCGCTGCCACAAAGTCCGCAAACGTTCAAGCAATTATTAATGGTAAGTGGCTACGACCGCTATTACCAGATCGTCAAATGCTTTCGCGATGAAGACCTGCGTGCCGACCGGCAACCGGAGTTCACACAAATTGACTGTGAAATGGCCTTTGTTGAACAGCACGACATTATTAATATGTTCGAAGGGCTCGTCAAAAGGATCTTCAAAGAGGTGAACGGATTTGATTACACCGAACCTGTCGAACGGATGAGTTGGGAAGACGCGATGTGGAACTACGGAAACGACAAGCCGGATATAAGATTTGAAATGAAGATCGCGAATCTTAAAGTGCCCGGGCACGTTTTCAAAAACAAACAAATCGCTTTACAGAATTTTCCGTTAGGCGCCAAAACAACCGGCTTTAGGGTTTTTGATGAGGCAGAAACTGTGGTAGCCATTTCTGTTCCTGGCTGCAGCGAATATAGCCGTAAGCAAACTGATGAACTGATCGAATGGGTGAAACGTCCGCAAATAGGAATGGCCGGGCTTGCCTTCATAAAAATGAATAATGACGGAACGATAAAAAGCAGTTTCGACAAATTTTTTGATGAAGAACGACTAAGAACCCTTGCAGAATTTTGTCAAGCAAAAAAAGGCGATCTCATATTGATACTTGCCGGACGCGAAGAACGAACACGTAAAGCCATCAGCGAGTTGCGTCTTGAAATGGCCAGGCGACTTAGTTTAAGAAAGAAGGACGAGTTCAAATTATTGTGGGTACTCGACTTCCCGTTATTTGAGTACGATGACGAAATGAATCGATGGGTTGCAAGACATCACCCGTTCACGTCGCCTAAGCCGGAGGACATTTCGGTCATGATCGATAACAGTCCTCTGATAGAAGACCGTGAAAAATATTTGGAACATCCATATGCTGATATAAGGGCAAACGCATACGATATGGTGCTAAATGGAAATGAAGTGGGTGGAGGGTCTATCAGAATCTATCAAAGAGAGCTCCAGGAGAAAATGTTCGCAGCATTAGGCATGAGCAAAGAGGAAGCGTTTCACAAATTTGGGTTTTTGCTGGGCGCATTCGAATACGGAGCGCCACCGCATGGAGGTATTGCATTTGGATTCGACAGACTCTGCGCGATCCTCGGCGGCAGCGAAGGCATTCGCGACTTTATTGCATTTCCAAAAAATAATGCGGGCAGGGATGTGATGCTGGACGCGCCGTCAACGATCGACGACAAACAGTTAACGGAACTACAGATCAGGTTAACCTCGTAGATTCCGCAACACATATCGCCACTGACCCGGCCGGTCATTTCTTTTCACAATTCTCTTAACCGAAACCGCAGTGCGTTCATATATCTTCGCCGGAAATACAAATCGATTCAATGAAACTCACTATATACCGGATCTTTAGTTTTTTGTTGCTGCCTATAGCATTGCTGTTTGCCATATCCGTATTGCTTTTCATAAGAGCTGCGCTGGCGAATCCTGGTATGCTGATTCCGCTATTCATAATTGCGTGTGTAACCATCTACAGTTTCGCCGCGTTGAATTTTTTGATAAAGGGAATTGACGGGAAAAAGTACCTCGGCCGGTCGTCAAAAGAGCTGCTTAAAGTGAATGCCATCGTGAGCGTAATCTTTTGTTTATTGATGATAAGCCAATGTGTTGTGTTCATCATTCAGCCGGAGATGTTGCACCAGCTGGCGGTCCAGGCGAAACAGAATAGTGGTGACGAACTTAAGATAGGCCTTGATACTTTCGAAAACTATCTGCGCATCACATC
>DASQJI010000170.1:0-2430 GCA_035631175.1 Parafilimonas sp. | reverse complement strand
GTTTCTGCAAACTAATTCACCTTAACAACAACCTTTCCTTTTGCCCTACCCGTTTCTACGTACGCCATGGCTTCATTCGTTTGTTCAAATGGAAACACTCGATCCATAACAGGTTTTACGACGCCTGACTCTATTAGTTTTGTAATCTGACTCAATTGCTCTCCTTGTGCTCTCATAAAAAGAAAGGAAAAGTCTACGCCACGACGTTTTGCTTTTTTCCTGGTTCCTGCACTTAAAAATTGCAATATTATTTTCAAAAACCAATTCGCATTAATTTGTCGTCCAAAAGCAGGGTCGGGCGGGCCAGAAATAGAGATAATTTTTCCGCCGGGTTTTAATATTTGAAGAGATTTCTTAAGCGTTTTCGCATCCTGGCTATTCAACACTACATCGTAATCCCTAAGTACTGTTTCAAAATCATCTTTCTTATAATCGATTATTATATCTGCACCCAGACTTTTTACCAAATTGATATTGGTTGCACTTGTTGTAGTCGCCACCATTGCACCTAAATGTTTTGCGAGCTGAATTGCAAATGTGCCCACACCACCTGAACCGGCCTGGATGAAAACTTTTTGCCCTTTCTTCAGCTTTGCCTTTTCAACCAGCGCCTGCCATGCAGTCAAACTAACTAACGGAATAGAAGCTGCTTCTGCCATAGAAAGATTTTTTGGTTTTAGAGCCGCATCATTTTCATTGATTGCAATCAGTTCGGCAAAAGTTCCAATTCTATAATCAGCAACTCTTGCATAAACTTCATCGCCAGCCCGGAACTTAGTAGCCTTTGAGCCAATTTTTATTACAACGCCCGCAACATCATGCCCTAAAACGAATGGAGTTTCATAACGCAAAATCATTTTGAATTCACCATTCCTGATCTTTGAATCAAGAAGATTCACACCTGCCGCATGTATCCGAAGGAGGATATCATTTTCTTTTACAACTGGCTCTGCCACGTCAGTGAGTTGTAATTTTTCCTTTTTACCGTATCGCTTTACTATGAATGCTTTCATTTGTCCTGTCTAAATTTTTGCTGCATTTACATTTTTCAATACTGTATTCTCAAGTAAGGTATATGCAAAACGTTGTAACGTAAGAATCAGGGAAGCGCCTTTACCGACAGGATGACTGTATTTGGGATTCCGTTCGTTTACAATTTTCAACACGGTGTTCATCACCGGTTCCGGCCCGGGTGCTTGCTCAAACTGTGTTTTAGTATAAGAGGTCATCTTTTGGCGAAATACATCATAATCTCTAATATCTCCTTTTACATTGGATGCGCTGTTGCCGATATTGGTTTTGAAGGTCGAAGGTTCAACCATGCTTACCTTAATGTTGAATTGCTTTAATTCAATTCGCAAGGCTTTGAAGTAGCCCTCCAAAGCATGTTTTGAAGCCGCGTAATAAGCGACATTCGGAAGGCTAACTAAACCAAGTAATGAACCTACAGTGATTATTTTGCCTTGCTTCTGCTTTCTGAAATACGGCAGTAACTCGTTTGTAAGTTTAACGGTGCCCCAAAAGTTGGTTTCAAATTGCTGTTTTCCTATTTCGATGGAAGTTTCTTCCGCAAGTCCTGTCAATAAGTAGCCGGCATTATTGATCAGCACATCCAACTTGCGGATGTGACCGAACAGTTGTTGGCTAAAGGATTCAATTGAATCATCATCTGCAATATCCAATTCCAATAGTTTAAAAGGAAGCTCCCCATCGTATTTTTCGGGATTACGGCTTGTACCAATTACATGGTGGCCGCTTTCGTGGAGCTTATTGGCGATAAGAAGTCCGAATCCTGAAGAAGCCCCGGTTACTAAAATTGTTTGTTTCATTTCTTCTTGTTTTGTAATTTTACTTGCATTTTGCAAGTGCAAATATATACTTTACTTGCAAATTGCAAGTGATTTGGAAAAAATTTTTATGACCAAACCAAGAAAAAGGTCAGATTGCCCGGTTAGCACTTCGCTTGATATCTGGGGAGATAAGTGGTCTCTCCTCATAATCAGGGACCTGATGTTTGCAAAACAGTGTACGTATGGCGATTTTCTAAAGGCACCGGAAGGTATAGCCACGAATATTCTCGCTTCAAGATTACAGGCACTCGAAGAAAACAAGATCATTGAGAAACTAGATCACCCCGAGAGCAAAGCAAAAGTGTTATACCGGTTAACCAGGAAAGGAATTGACTTACTTCCTGTGATGATTGAAATAAACTTATGGGCTGAAAAATACTTTCCCGTTCCGGCAGATAGAAAAGCAATGTTGAAAGAAGTTAAAAAAGATAAGACCGCATTTATCAAATCACTGACAAAAGAATTAGAGAAACAATAAAAGAAAAGATTTTTAGGATAGCAAATCCCATTTTTTCCTGCAGGGTCCTCGCCCCAACCGGAAACATGAACGAAAAATAAAAAAAGGCTCACTGAAATAATC
>DASQJI010000169.1:0-2462 GCA_035631175.1 Parafilimonas sp. | reverse complement strand
CGACACCACGTTATGCTTTACTGCGTTTTCAACAAGCAATTGCAAACTCAATGAGGGCAGCAGGTAATTGCTGTACTTTTTATCGACTTCGATCTGCAGTTCTATGGCGTCTCCGTGTCTCGTTTTTAATAATTTGTAAAATGAATGGATGAAATTCAATTCGTCCTGCAGCGTCGACAATCCTTCTTCATTGTTTTGTAAAAGATACCGGTAGACCTTGCTGAGCTCGTTTAAAAATGCATCTGCCTGTTCCCTATCCTCACTTATCAGCGACGATAATGTATTGAAGCAATTAAAAAGAAAGTGCGGGTTGATCTGGTTCCTAAGACTGTCGAACTCCTGCTGCATGCCCAGTTGTTGCATCGTTTCTTTTTCAATAAAGCTTTCCTTGTATTTCTTGTAGATATATTCGGATTCCCACAACGATGCCGTGAGCATCACCGTTCCCAGAACTACGCCGATGGATAATTTAAATTGGAGCATCGTTGCTTCGAAGCCAAACAACCGGAGCGCATCATAGCCCCAAAAAACAAACCCGAAAACAATCGATGTGATAATGGTGAAACAAATTGCCTCGAACGTAACTCTTTTAGGCGTTTGCCGCAGCTCGGGCATTAGCGCCTGGAACTTATGCATTGTGATCACCAGCAGGTACCATGTTACCAGTCCAACAAAATAACCGATCCAAAAAGCATACAACCACAAGTTCCCGTCATGCCATAACCTCTTACCAAACATGATATACAGCGCTACAATGTTGATCGCCGGCATTAAAATGAAAAAGGTGATCCATTCAGTTCTTGTCGGTTTCAGCCAGCTGTTCATGCAACTACCTCCAGCTCTTTTTCTAACAATGGTAATTCTATAATGCGTTCACTTTTCAAGTCGCGAATTACAAGAGGTTGCCCGCTCAGCAGCTTATACCTGCTTACCAGGTTATCGAGCCCGGCTTCGAAATCGGCATCAGTCGTCATGATCTTTCGCTGGATATTATTTCGAATGATCAACATATCGTTCTCCGAGCGAATCCTGATTGTTAACGGGGCCGACTTAGTATGCATATTTTGCGTGAAAGCGTTTTCAATGATCACCTGCAGGCTAAGCGGAGGTAAAAGCAGCGGCTTGCATTCCGGTTTTATATCGATCTGCACCTGGATGGCATCACCATAGCGTGCTTTAAGTAACGCATCATACGAGCGAATGAATTGCAATTCTTTTTCAAGCGGAACCAGTATCTCTTCGTTACGAAGCATGTACCGGTATACCTTGGTCATCTCATCCAAAAATGCTTCAGCATCATCAGGCGATTCATTGATCAGCGAAGAAAGTGAGTTGAGGCTATTGAATAAGAAGTGTGGATTTACCTGGCTTTTCAAGCCAAGCAGTTGACTTTGAAGCACCGTTTTCTTTAGCTCTTCCGTTTCTTTTACGTTTGCTTTCCAACGCTCAAATCTTGAAATGGCTTCATGCAAAAATGTGAGGAATATGTTTACCGTTCCCATGCTGATGTAAGCACCGATGAAACCATTTTCATTAAAAGTATATCCATGAAAATGTATCCATTCATACCCTGAAAAAAGGAGGAAAAGAAAAAGCCCGGAGACAATAAGAAAGATCCCGATCATAAAAGTAAGCCGCTTCACTACCTGGTTATCTGCCGGAAAGCGGTTCTTCATCGCGACCGCCACCGCACCACAACCTATAAAATCAATGCAGGCGGCAAGGCCAGTGATCAATGTGGCAGGCACAAATACACTCCACTGGCTATAATAAAACTTTCCAAAGATCACACTGTTGAGAATGATGCTCAAAGGGATCATCACCCAGACCATTACAACATAGTCTTTGCTGGTGTAATGTGGCAGTTTAACCCGCATAGTTTACAAATTACCGATTTTATATGATTGGCTGCCGCAGGTAACTGGATGAATTAAATTAACCGGGGGATGAATTGAGTAAAACAATGCATCAACTGTGAGGAATCAACAGATGATCATTCTCAAACCAGTGTAAAGCGGAAGCTGCCTTGCAGAGAAATCTCTGAAGACAGCTTTGCTTAACATCAAAAACTAAAGACGCTATTGTTTCTGCAGCTCGATTCTGAAAGGTCCAAACAGCCCCAGCACATCCGAAGAAATGTCGAGCACCACGCTCAAAATTCCCTGACATGCCGCGACAAATTGTTCGCGTTACCGGGATCACTTTCGGCAAAGAAGTTTCCATAATCTGGTAAGAATTAGGAGTTGGATTTGCAATTTAGGATTTTGAGACGCATACGATTGACAATTCACCAATTCACAATTCACATTTACGATTCAGGATTTTGAAAGGATTCAAACTCACTTAAGCTTTCTCCACTCATCACTCATCTCATCAATTGATCGCTTTCCTGAGATTCAAGCTCAACTTCACCAGGATTTTTTCCGTTTCGATCATCATTTTTAATTCGTGGCTTTGCGGAT
>DASQJI010000168.1:0-3850 GCA_035631175.1 Parafilimonas sp. | reverse complement strand
TGCTTCCACGGGTTTTTTTGAGAACCTTCAGAGTGCAATCTGTGAGCCTTTTGTATTGGGGCGGTTGCTTGTTTTTGCAGTTCCTTCATCTCAACATAGATTGTTTTCACCTCTTCAAACTTCTTCTTATCCCTACTGCTTGTCTGTATTCAGCCAACCGCGGAGTTATCAATGTTTGCAACTTGTCAAGCTCTGACAATGTTGTTCCATTATGTAAGAATTATTGTTGCTGAGTTTGAATATGATTTGGTAGAACGAAAAATCGGGAAGGTTATAAACTGCACAGTCGGATGTTGATGCTACCGTCCTGATTTTTTGGAATGATCTTATTCAAGTGCTCATCGATTACACACGCTGCAATCGTGCCGTCCATATTCACCGGCATAGGCGGTGTATTATGAGCGTTGGCTCGAGCTAACTTGTAGATAATAAAGCCAAAAGAAGAGATTAGCGTTGATGAGCCAATCAAGCACTGTATTTCGTGCAACGATCACGTTTCCTGCAGCATCTTTAACGCCATACTTACCCGATCTATGGTGAAAATATGTTTGTGCATCAGCATAAAGAATTATTTGCGATGTTAGAATTAAAAAGCAGCTTCGGTTTCATTGTATCAGATTAAGTGTTCAAACGGTTTAGCGAATAACTATGTGTTGTTTCAATAGTTGTCAGCAGAATGGAGAAGAGTGAGTAGTGGAAATGAATTACTGGTTAGTAAATATACCTATAATTTATTTTTAGTTGCTCACAATTCCGCCATCAATACATTTTTTCGTTGTGCCATATTTTTAGAACAACTCTAACAATGTTTAAGTTTTAGAAAATTACATTGTGAAAAATCAAAACATTATGCGATTATTTACCCTAATTATATTGCTGTTTCTGGTGAATTGTACAGAAACAACAAGTACGAAATCTGAATCTTACCAAGCTGGCTTCAAAACAATTCATGCAATTGATAAGTCAAGAATTTACAAGCAAAATACTGATACGACGGATTACCTGCACTACAGACCAATTGATATTGATATTTGGTATCCTGCAGATTCTTCCGCAACAGACACTTTGCTTTTAGTACGTGACTTATTAGGATTGCTGGAACAACGCGCAAATTATTATACCGCTTCAAATACAGGCAATGGAATAGCCGGACAAATAGCGCAATTGTTTTGTACGGGCTTTAAATGCTCTGACTCAACTAAGTTGCTCAGCTTTAAAACAAATAGTTTTAAAAACGCTGCTGCTGCAAATGGCAACTTCCCATTAATAATATATATGACCGCCTTTAATGGAATGAGCTATGAAAATTTTGCTTTGTTTGAATCGCTGGCAAAAAAAGGGTTTGTTGTGGTTTCCATAAGTTCTATCGGGCGTTTTCCCGGTGATATGACCATGAAGAGAGAAGATTTGATGGAACAAGTTAATGATGGAGTTATTAGTTTAAACACATTAAAACAAAATCCGAATATTGATTTTAATAAAATTGGTATTGTTGGTTATAGTTGGGGTGGTCTAGCTGGGGTTGTTTTAGCTGATAAAGTGCCCAATGTTCGTTGTTTGGTTTCTTATGAAGGTTCAGAGTTTCATCATTATGGAAATGCAAAAGATGAGAATGCTGATTTCAATATAATTAGAAGCAGTAAAGAATTTAAAGACATACATCTTACAATTCCATATCTGCGTTTGGAAAGCGCTCCTTCAACCCAACCGGATAAAATAGATTCAGTTTATAGCTTTTATCCGAATCATGTTAACAACGCTCAAGTTTTCACTATTGATTCAATGCAACACGAAGACTTTGATTGCTTTTCATTTGTTGTGAGAAAGTCTGGTAACTGTCTGATTAATCAACGCTACAATACGGCTTTGACATTAGCAGTTAGCTTTTTGGAAGACAACCTTAAAAATGAAAACCATTTTTCAACAACTGTTCGGGAAATGAATAACATAACCAGGAAGAAATAAAACATCGCACAACAGCGGTATTGTCAAAATGCAGGCTGATGTAACGTGTCTTTCAACTTTCATTTTTCAATTATGCGGTGGTTCTTGGAAAACGGACAGCTAAATGCTCATATCCTAACCTTGAAAAGTATCGCTGGTTTATGAGCGTACTTTTCCCTAAGCCAAAACCAAGAAGACGCGGAAAAAACAATTGTACAGAGATCGCCACTCCCGGGGGTACTTAATGCAATTCTTAATAAACTGCCCGTGCAAACGGGCAGGTAATGTACCTGATGGGCAGAAAAAACCCGCTCGCCGGAAATATCTCATAATCCAAGCGGGTTACATGCTAATCGTTTGGTTTTTCAATACGATCGCGATTTTTAAGATTTACCACCTTGTTTAACTCACATATAAATTCTAAGAAAAAGCCGCTCGATGCTGGAAAGACCGAATCCTTTTTGCCTGGGCGGCTCATGTTGTTTTTGAATTAGGGAGGTAACGACTAACATGAATCAAGAAGCAGGCGGAAACATGAAATGCGCATCTGCCTGTTAGGCAACGATAATATATCTTTTGCTGTGCATAATGTTCGATACCTTCCGGCGCCTCCATTTTTCTAAACCGACAATTTCCCAAACGTATAAAACTGCTTTATGAAAACGAACATGCGACTAATTCTACTGCTTGCGCCTGCTTTTTTGTTTTGTTCATTGACACCCGCAAATGCAACTATATATCCTGTAACGAATACAAACGACGCTGGTGCTGGTTCACTAAGGCAGGCAATACTTGATGCTAATGCGAATCCCGGTTTAGATAACATCAATGCGACCGGGGTTACCGGTACAATCAATTTATCAACAGGCCAGCTTGCAATTACGGACGCACTAACTATAACCGGACCTGGAGCAACGCTACTCGATGTGCATAATTTATCTTTCATAACGGGCGAGTCCAGAAGAGTCTTTTTTATAGGAAATATTGCAGTGACCTTTTCCGGCCTGACCATTTCCGGAGGAGCTACCAGTGGATATGGTAATTACTCACTATTAGATGGCGGAGGTATTTACAATAGCGGTCAATTAACTATTACTAACTGTGCAATTTCTAACAACGTTGTTTACGGCTGTTCAAACTGCGGCACTTTTGGAGATGGAGGAGGCATCTGTAATACCGGGACATTAACGATTACCGGTTCAGTAATCAATAATAATCAGGTTGGCTTTGGAGGAGACTTTGGCACTGCCAATGGCGGTGGAATCGCTAACAAGGGAGGAACGGTAACTATCAATAATTCCACTATTTCGGGCAACAGTTCTTCTTCCGGCGCCGGTATCTATAACGGTGGCCCGACGACGATCAACAACTCTACAATCTCAACCAACACTGCAGGAGTCGGAGGCGGTATTCAACAGAACAATGGTAAATTAATTGTAACTAATACGACTATCTCAGCTAATGTAGCAGGGAATGGTGGCGGTATAAACTATTCATCTGACAGTTGCAGAATCACTAATTGTACTGTTACGGGGAACGATGGCTACGGCGGCGGAATATACGATCATCAGTACGCACTGTCGGGAGTTGTTCCTCCGAATGTCTTTATCATACAGAATTCTATTGTAGCCGGAAACACCAATAGTCGCAACGGGAGCCTGGGAGCAGATTACTATTTTCCCAGCGATGAAAGTATACCGCCCGCGGGCTACGCAAACTTAACCTCGCTTGGGCACAATATCTTTGGCAAGGTAGATGCCCCGTGGAACTGGACTTTCACTGGAACAGGCGACCAGGCAGGAACTTATCCATCCCCGATAGACCCATTGCTGGGGTCGCTGGCTGATAATGGTGGACCAACATTTACACATGCATTGCTTACCGGCAGCCCTGCTATCAATACGGG
>DASQJI010000167.1:0-6908 GCA_035631175.1 Parafilimonas sp. | reverse complement strand
AATAATTTGTTCGTTTCGTCGCTCAGCGGGCAGCATCTTGACAGGCTCGTGATCAAAAACAACAAGGTAACTGGTGAAGAAAGATTACTTTCTGATAAGAATAATCGCATCCGCGATGTAACCTATTAGAACAATATGTTGTTTGCTATAACGGATGATGGCGATATCTATCGCATCAGCAAGAAATGATGAGATTACAGATTGGCGATTGCAGATTGCACATTCAGGATTTGGGATTTAACGAATTACGATTTACAATTTCTTCGTCGCACTCATCTGTGATCATTATTATTTATCCCATTAGCTTATCACACAGCTGTCTTAATTAGGTTATCGAGAAATTCATACGCTCATTCACAATTCACCATTGACAATACACAAATTCAGGATTGCAGATTTCGGATTTAGGATTTGGGATTTGGGATTTACATACATCAGAGATCAGAGATCAGAGATTATCCTCATCATCACACTCATCTGTGATCATGTTTATCCCATTACGGAACTGTCTTAATTAGGTTATTCAGAAATTCATACGCTCATTCACAATTCACCATTGACAATTCACAAATTCAGAATTGCAGATGGCAGAATTAGGATTTGGGATTTACGAATTACGATTTACAATTTACAATTTCTAGTTATTACCATATATCCTGCCGAACTGTCTTAATTAGGTTATCGAGAAATTCATACGCTCATTCACAATTCATCATTGACAATTCCCAAATTCAGGATTGCAGATGGCAGATTTAGGATTTGGGATTTACGTATTAGGATTTACAATTTACAATTTCTAGTTATCACCATATATACTGCGGAACTGTCTTAATTAGGTTATCGAGAAATTCGTACGCTCATTCACAATTCACCATTGAGAATTCCCAAATTCAGGATTGCAGATGAGAGATTTGGGATTTACATACATCAGAGATCAGAGATCATACATCAGAGATCAGACATCAGCGATCACAAATCAACCCTCCGCCCACCAATCCTTCAACGTTTCGTTACTTCTTTCACATTATCTGCGATCAAAAACGCTATACCGATCGCCGCCCAAAAAGCAGCTTTCAGCCAATTGCGTGTTTCAAATGCTTCCAGCGTCGCCACGCCAAAAAAGAGAAGGAATATTGCGAAATTCGTACTGAGCCTTATTTTCTTCATGGCATTGCTAAGCTACGAAGCGGATGTAAGAAAAAGAATGACGAGGGTCAGGCGATGAATAAGCATTGTGAATGAAGTTGCCGGTTACCAGTTGCCGGTTACCAGTTACCAGCTACCGGTGACCGGGCGACCGACAACCGGCAACATTTGGGAATAATAATCATTAGATTTGGAGAACTAAAGCCCGCATGAAATGGCAGGCAACCTGAATTTCCACGAACCAATTTTCTCTCACGTTGAACCGGTACTTGCTGTGCAGGACATAACAGTGACGATCCAGTATTGGCAGGACGTTCTCGGTTTTCCGAATAAATGGACATGGGGCGATCCACCTGTGCATGGAGGAATTTCATGGCAGAAAGTTTTTGTCCAGTTCACTTTGAATCCGGAACGGGCGACGGCCTCAAAAGGAAATTCGATTTGGATACGCCTTAAACATGTCAACTCTTTGTACGATCTACACACAAAGAACAACGCAGACATCGTTTCACCGCCGGAAGACAAACCGTGGGGAATGACTGAATACGTGGTACGTGAAATAAATGGTTACTACCTGCATTTCGCCGGCGTGACCGCAGAAAGAAAAGGGAGCGGACAAGGCTTGCGGGGAACAATACAGATCGTTTCAAGAAAACCATCGATTACCGAATACAGACACCTGGCAAGTTCAGTTGGTTGGTCTGCATCAAACGACGACGCTGTAATAGAAACCATCCTTGCAGCGCCTGTATTTGCCGTAGTTGCCGAAGATAGCTCCGTCCATGAAACTGTGGGATGTGCTTTGCTCCTTGGTGACAACGCAACTTTTTATTATGTGAAAGACGTAATGGTGCATCCGAGCCTGCAGCGAAATGGAATCGGAACGGCCATGATGCGCATGATCGCTGACTGGCTTCAAACGAATGCTGCCAATAACGCATTGGCTGCACTCATATCAGGAGAAACGCTTGAAACGTTTTACCAACAGTTTGGTTTTGCACCGGCATTCAGCATGGTGCGCTACATCCATCGCTAAGACCGCCCCGGTCGTCACCAAAAAATCTATGATATGCCATTCTCACCTTTTTTTAGACACATCTCCGATTATCCTTCCGACCGTGAGACGGGTTGGAGCGAAGAGTTGCAGGGTGTAACGCATGACGACAACAACTGGTTCATCACACAAAGAGATCGGCTTTGGAAGATGCGCGTTACCGTAGATCTTAACAGCGCAATCAATGGTCCTGATCCGAACCGCGGAATTTTCAACGTGCCGATACCACCTGAACTCAAAGCGTATAATCACATGGGCGACCCTGACCATTTTGAAGGACACCTATTTGTGCCGGTGGAAAAGATCGACAGCACAAGGGTTGCAAGCATTGCCTGCATTGATGCAGAAACGCTCCGGTTTATCGGTAGTGCGTTGGTGCGTGAACAACGCGAACACGCATCCTGGTGTGCAGTAAATCCGGCCGATCGATTTTTATACAGCTCGACCTTCGACAATAATACTTCTATCAACGCTTATGAGTTTACAATTGATGCTGCAGGATTTAAAATAAAACTGCATCATAAAATAAGTTTGACCGACCGTGGCAGAAGTTTTACGCTAAACGGAATCCAGGGGGGCGTATTTTCTGTTGACAATGCGGAAAACTTTCTTTACCTGTCGTCGAATGACGACGATAGCCGCGGTGTGCACGTATTTCGTTGGCCGGACGGAAAGCGCGTTCAAACCATCTCAATCCCGCGCGATTTTTTCGGGGCGGGTGAAGAAATTGAAGGACTCACTTTTTGGGATCTGGATGGAGGGATTGCGCCGGGGATCCGTGGGCAGCTTCATGTTCTCGAACTGGATAACGATTCAGCTTTTCCACCAGACGATGTGAAAGGCTTCAAACATTATCGGTTGATCCAGTTTCCTTTTGTCGCGAACTCAAATCCGCGGTGCCGGGAAGTGCATCGTTCCGATTGCAGATTTATTGACCTCATGAAGAGCGAACACAAAGTTGGATACCGAAGTTTCAGAAAAGCGCTTGATGATCGATACGATGCCTGTCATTTTTGTATCGGAGGAAAATTCGACCGGCGTTAGGTCTAATTCTTTCCCATTTTACACAAAGGGGAAGCAGGGATATTTTCATGGATCGTAACTTCAGAAAAAATTGCTATGCGCATTCTCCCGGCCGGAAAATATCTCGGCACAAAAACCGAATCGTACACACATAATAAGTTGATCTTTTCCAAAACAACCTACTGCAGTAGTGAGGCAAAAGATTGGCACTGTCATCAAAATGCATTCTTTGCGTATTTCCTGAAAGGGAGTAATTCAGAACGTCGCGAGTCACGGGAGATCGTGTCTTCACCAGGGACCTTGCTTTATTATCGCTCGATGGAGCCTCATTGCAATCAACGCTACTCGACCGGGTGCAGAATATTTCATGTTGAGATTGATAATACATGGTTTCACGATAACGATCTCGTATCGAAAAACGTGAAAGCGGATGTGATCAAGGATCCGACCCCCAAAAACACGTTTGCCCACATGTTGCAGGAATTTGAGATACGCGATGAGTTTACGGGCGACTCAGTTGAAAATCTCTTACTGTACATGTGGAATTTATTGTCGAGGAATTCACAAGATCGAAACTGCATTCCGCCGTGGGTGAAAAAATTTGACGAGCTGCAAAACGATTGCACAGATAACAAGTTAACTTTAACGGCTGTCGCGAAGCAGTTGAATATTCACCCTGTGACACTGTCAAAAGAATTTCCGCGGCATTATCATCGGAGTTTTGGCGACCACGTGCGCCACTTGCGCGTTGAGAAAGCACTAAAATTTCTTTCGAAAAAGAATATGCCTCTCGCGGAGGTAGCCTTCGCTTCGGGGTTTTCGGATACCAGCAACTTTATTCGAAGCTTCAGGAAAGTAAAAGGAATTACGCCCAACCAGTTTAGAAAGTTAATGTGAGTCGCTAACTGTTGACCACTCAGCTAATAATTGATCATTAAATTTTCTCTTTCCCTTTTAAATTTGTTTTGGCTAAAAGTACGACAGTTATCGTAATAAGCATTTACAAATTGATTTTATGAAAAAAAATCTGTTACTGCTGTTGGTTTTCGTGAAAGCATTTTTTGCAATCGGGCAAACGCCAGATCCACCTGGCAAGTTCATCGACATCGGGGGCTATCGTCTGCATATTGATGTGCATGGAACCGGAAGTCCTGCCGTGATCTTTATCGCAGGTTCACAAGCATTTTCTTTTGACTGGGCATTAGTCGCACCCGAAATAGCAAACATCACCACCGCAGTAACATACGACAGGCCCGCGCTTGCATGGAGCGATCCGGGTCCCATGCCGAGATCACTTCAGCAGGATGTGTACGAACTGCACTTGTTATTAGAAAGGGCCGGCGTTAAACCACCTTATGTTTTAGTGGGACATTCGCTCGGCGGTTTTATTGCCAGGTTGTTTGAAAAAAAATATCCCGACGAAGTGAAAGGCCTTGTTGAAGTTGACGGCACTTCTGAAGACGTGTTGCTTTTTATAAATAATAAGATCACCCGGCTCAGGTCGCTGACCCAAAACAGGGAACTTCCTCCCATAAAAACATCGGTAGATACATTTACAAAAATTCCTTCAAAAAAAGACATGGATGATTTTCTAAAAATGATCGGCCAACCGGGCATTGATCCTCCGTTCGATAAGTTGCCGGAAAAATATCAACAAGCAAGAATGTGGGCACAAAAACAACCAAAGGTTTTATTGGCGGATAATGGTCAGTATTGGGCGGAAGAATTTGAGGCGATGTACACCGATTCAACTTATTCTTTAGGCAATAAACCTTTGTTCGTGCTAACCAGCCTGAGGAACGATTACCCGCAGTCGTTGGGCGACTCCGTGCGCAACGAACTGATCCAACAAAAAGCAAAGCAGCAGGACCGGATAGCCGCACTGTCTGCAAACAGCAAACATGTGGTAACTACTAAGAGCCCGCATGAAATTCATTTAACAGAACCGGAGCTTGTGATCAACGCTGTGATGGAAGTTATCAACTCTGTAAAAACAGGGCAGCCGTTAAAATAGGAACGGTCGGAACGCTTTGAGCGATCTGGGCGATAAGGTGAGCAGCATTTAACTTGAACTAATTTTTTAGCGGACTTACAAAACCACCAAGACTGGAAGGCATAAAGTTTCACGAAGAAAAAACACGCATCACCCGGCTTTCAGGCACGGAATTTTTTTTGATTTGTTTTTATTCCTGAAAAATCAGCACCCCTGATGCTTTAACGAAAATTCTTGGTGGCCCTTAGTGCCTTGGCGACTTTGTGGTTCAAAAGAAACGACGTTTGTAAGGCTTCGGAAAACGCCAAGGAGACGTTGCAAAAAAACATTGCAGGTTTCCTTTGGAAAAGTAAGGTGTCAGACACTTTGAAAGTGTCAGACACGTACGCATATGTTTACAACAATGTTTTTATCACGTCTTTCGCATTTGTATTTGCGGGGTCGATGTCCAAAGATTTCTGATAATAGATAAGCGCGTTCTTTTTGTCCCCTGCTCTTAGGAACCCTTCGCCAAGGCTATCATAAACATTGCCTGAACCGGGATACGCAGAAACATTCAGTTCAAATATTTTTATTGCATTCGCGTAATCGTTTTTCTGTAACGCCCTGTAGCCTGCCTGGTTAACTGCGTCTTCGCCAAAGATCTTCCACCCTGGAAAATCTTTGCGACCCTTTTCATAAACCGCAACAGCTTCGTCAACCCTGCCCTCGTCGAGCAATTTGATAAAAGCAGTTTCGTTCATCGGCGCCGTCTTTCCTAATTTATGGTACACATCCGAAAGCAGGGTGTAAAAGGTGCTTTGGTCCGGGTACCATTTTACTGCGTCCTCCAAAACTTTCGCCTCCTGTTCGTACATGCCTTCAGTCCATAAGTGTTTCGCCAGATCGGTCAACTCACCCTCGTAAGGAATTGAAGCGCTTGCCGTGCTATAGTTCACCTGCGTTCCGGACCGCGTTTTCATTTTTTCGATGTAAGGATTTTTGTACACCACCTTTCCTTCAGCGTGAATTCCTTTTTCGTATTCCATGTACCACGCTGTTGCATCGGCGACATCCTGCCCTTTTATTCTTGCCACCATATGCAGCGCTCCATCAATACCTGCTGATACACCTGCGGTCGTAATAATATTTCCGTTATCGACGAAACGAGTTTGTGTCACCACTTTGCCATCCGGCAGCATCGCTTGCAAGCCTTCGATAAATCCGTGGTGTGTAGTAACAGTGAGGTTATCAAGCAATCCCGCTTTAGCAAGAATCGCCGCACCGGTGCAGACAGACATGACGGTATTTCCATCCGCTATCGTCTTATTGACCCATTCAAGAACTTTTTTATCCTTTTGCGAGGCTGAAGTATTTCCGCCCGGGAAAACTATGATATCGGGCTTTGGTGCATTATCGATAGAATACTCGGGTTTAACGGTCACAAAACCCTGTGACCGAATTTCTTTCCCGTCTGCAGAAACTGTGTATACGTGAAACCCATTCGTCGACGCAAAAACTTCGCCGGGCCCGGCAAAGTCAAGCAGTTCCACTTTGTCGTAAAGAAAGATCGCGACGTTGTAATTTTTTTGCTGCGCCTTTGCCGTCAGAGCAAACACAGTACACATTAAAGACACGGCGACTGCATATTTGATGGTACGTTTCATGATTTTGATTTTTTGAGAGATTAGTGCCGCGAATCACAAGTACATG
>DASQJI010000166.1:0-3664 GCA_035631175.1 Parafilimonas sp. | reverse complement strand
GGCTTTGTGAAATTTCTACATCGTGCGCTACTTGAAAACCAAAGATTGCATGGATATTCAACTTGGTGAAACTTGGTGCCGTGGTGGCTTGGTGGTTTCTAATTTTTCGGACCAAGTCTCGAAGTCATAAAACGACAAACGCCATTTATCGAGAACTATTTACAAACGGCCTAAAAAGTTTTTTGGCAATTTGTAAGTCTTAGAATACACTAAGAACACACGAAGAGGAATAACGTTTCCGCTTTAGAATCGAAAGCACAGCAAGTTAGATTCCTGATTTCTCATTTCCAACATCATCTCTCCAACTCATACCTCGATGGCAGCGGCCCAAACGGATGATGCGGCTCTGTTTGATACCAAAACGCCACCGAAGCGATGTCATCCTGCAGAAGCATGTACGTACCATCCTGGTGCCAGCCGAGATCTTGTATGGTCACCTTCAGGTCTTTTTCAAAGCGAATTGGATCGGTGATATGCCAGCGATACAAACCGAATCGTTGTGCAATGTTATAATGTCCATCGCCGCGAATAACTTGCGGCAGCCCGGTGTACGGATTTGAGAACTCAGTGTACGCTGATTCTTCAACGCCAGCCGCATTTTTCTTTCTTGTATCGAAATCATAGGAGCCGCAGAAATAATCCTCGGTGCCTGTTCCGTTGATCGTGGGAAATTGCGTGTCCCCATCCATGAAAAATTTTATCTCGCCTTCACCCCACCATCCGTTCTTATTGGAGCCGTACGCAAGGTATGTACCCACATATTGCCCTTTGCCACGAATGCTGTCAACGATCACGTAGTTCTGTTTTAAAGGCAAAGGATTTACCCGATGAAATTGTGCGTGAAAATAGGCGGCGTCATCGGGCACCGGTGTGAGCACGTAATCCACCTGGTAATAGACGATCATGTCTTCATCTGCGATGTTCTCCATTGTTATTTTGCATTTCTTCCTGAATGGCATAGGCCAGTAACAATTAAACGCGCTGCCCGGATTTACTGTAACGGCAAGCGATTGCACCGACGCATATTGTCCCCACGCCATGCAGAAAAAATCCCCAACCGGCACTTCTACTGAAGGGTTTGGTTCATCATCCCAATAAAAGCGAAGGATGGTATAACGCCAGTTTCCTGTTGGCGTCATCCAAATGTGCGATATGGAACCGGGGCCATTGATTTCCGCAACGGTGAAAGTTGTTTTCGATTTGATCAGCACACTCGGGCTTACCTTCCATCCCTGCCCTAAATTCTTCGAAGCATTCGAACCTGTGCCTTGTGTCGCCATTCCGCCTTTCCCTTTCTCGCCATTAAAATTTTCAGGACTGATCGAACGCGTTTTGGCATCCGACAATCGATAAAGATTCGAAAGATTTACGTCGATACCGTTAAACGACTCCTGTGCAAAAGTGACGCACGGGATCATCAGCATGAACAAGCAGTGAATTTTTTTCATCGTTAGATTTTTAAAACAAATAATCAATAAATATAAACAGTCCTGAAGTTTTTTATATTTTCAAGCACATTTTAGTTCAACAGTTCGTGTATGAAAAATAGACTCGGCATTATACTCTTGCTCTTCTTGTCATTTGTCAACCGGTCATTTTCCCAGAATTCCGATCATCCAAACGATCCGCAAGGGGAAGTGATATACCACCTGTTTCAACGAAGCTTTTACGACAGCAACGGTGACCTGCAGGGCGACCTGAACGGAGTGCGGGAAAAGCTCGATTACCTGCAAGATCTTGGAGTAACTTCCATTTTGCTGTTGCCTTTATATGAATCCGTTTTCTATCATAATTATTTTTCCGGTGACTTTGAAAAAATAGATGAGGAGTTCGGGTCAATGACGGATTTCATTGACCTCGTAAAAGCGGTCCATGCACATGGAATGAAGATCTATCTTGACATGGAAACTCAATACGTGACCGAGGATCACCAGTGGTGGAAAGATTCGTATGGAAATTTGAATTCGGCATACAGTGATTACATCCTGTATGACGATTCAGCACACACAAAGCCTGCGTCGATCGTATTTGACCTTACCAGCGTGACGGGTTATGATAACACGACGCGAAAGGCGGGGACGGTAAATCTTAAAAGCAAAAATGTGCTGGAGTACAACTATAAGCTTTTTAAATATTTTGTTGATCCAAACGGCGATGGAAAATTCGATGACGGCGCGGATGGATTCCGGCTTGATCATATGATGGACAACCTTGACGGGAAGCCACAACTCACGAACCTATTCGCTGATTTTTGGTCGCCGCTGTTTTTAAGATTGAGACAGGTGAACCCTAATCTCAAATTTATCGCCGAGCAAGCCAACTGGATGTCTTACGGATTCGACTATTTTAACGAAGGAAATGTTGACCGCGTTTTTGCCTTTGGGCTTCAATATGCTATTTCATCCTTCAATAAAAAGAAGATCGAAGCGATCGCCGATACCACTTTTAACGGAACCCCGGCAGGTAAAGAACAGGTTGTATTTATAGAGAATCACGATATGAAACGGTTTGCATCGGCGATGAACCGTGATCTCAATAAGGAGAAAGTTGGCGCGGCGCTAAGCTTATTATTAGGCGGTGTTCCGTCTGTTTATTACGGACAGGAACTCGGCATGTTTGGCATTGGCGGTTTCAACAGGTTTAACAACACCGATGCAAACGATATTCCCCAGCGTGAAGCATTTGAGTGGAATAAATCTGACGCCGGAAAAGGCATGGCGATTTGGTACAAAAATTCCGGGCCATGGTGGGACAGCACGAATTTGAAAGCGAACGATGGCGTTTCGCTCGAAGAAGAAAAAAACGATCCGATGTCGCTGTATAACTTTTATAAAAAGATGATAGCACTACATAAAACAAACCAGGCGATCGCATTCGGTTCTTATAAAACAGTCGACAACGACAATGCGTCTGTCCTTACATTCATGCGGTCGTTTGAAAATAGAAAGGTTCTTGTCGCGGTGAATCTTTCTTCCTCAAACCAGGTCGCGAGCGTCATCCCGGGAGGAACCGGAACCGGTAATTTTTCAAATTCCTCACTGCATTTGTTGTATCGGAGCTCCGAACCAAATAACAAAACGCACGCATTATCTTTCGATCTAAGACCTTATGCAATTGAAGTGTGGGGAACTGAATAAGTCACGCCGGAGGAATTAGGATGAATATTTTGTACCGGGCGACGCAAGAGAATTTCATGTTGGTCGAATATTGGGTTCGTTGCTTTTTGTGATGGTGATGTTGATGTATCTTGTAACTATTATTTCCAGATGAGATGCACTAAACTGTACCAATGCAAACTTTTGGGATAACAAATGACATTTGAATAAGGAAACAAAGATGTTTTCAGTGAGATGCTATATGCTGAATAGAATTACTGGACGTACAAGCGAGCGTGGCAAGTAAAGCACCATGGAGTGATGCAGATCACCCCCACACCTTCATAAAGGTTTCGGTAGGCAAGCACAATAATAAAGATGTATTCAAAAGAATTCTCAAACGAAGTAGCGATCATTACGGGTGCGGGGCAGGGCATCGGTTTTGAAATTGCGAAACAATTATGTTTAAAGGGAGCTTTCGTTGTGTTGAATGATGTTGACGAAAAGCTTGCGCAGGATGCGGCCGCGAAGATTGCTGGAAATTGTATCGCCGTTGCCGGAGATGCGGC
>DASQJI010000165.1:0-3363 GCA_035631175.1 Parafilimonas sp. | reverse complement strand
ACTTAAAATACAATTTATGAAACGACAAAAATTAAGGTCATGCATGTTGGTCCTTGTAGCTGCAGCAGCTCTCACCACATCGTCGTGTAAAGACAAGGCAAAAGAGACTGACAACACAAGCACAGCGACAAGCGCGGACACTACATCAGCGACTACGATGGATACATCAACTGTTGTATCTGATGATGCTTTAAGAACACAGCTTAAAGACGCAACAAAAGATTACCCGGGTGTTACAGCCACAGTCGATAACGGGGAAGTAACTCTTACAGGAACTATAAAAAGGGATAAGCTGCAGGACTTGTTGCAGGCTGTGAATGCACTCAATCCTAAGAAAGTAAACAACAATCTAACCATTCAGTAGGAGGTATATTATGGCATTACAGGAAAAATATAAAGAGCTTATCGACACAGCGAAAAGCTCAGGTGTGCGCAATTTGCGGGTGAGCGAACAAAATAATGTACTGCACGTGACGGGCGAAGCGCCGACAGGGCAGGTAAAAGATAACTTATGGAACGTGTACAATAAGATCGATCCTGACTACAGGGCAGGCGATCTTGTACTCGATGTGAACACAAACAGCGCACCGGGTACAAAAGCAAAAGTCGTAACGGAAACATCGAATCTCAATATCAGAAAAGGGCCCGGAACAGACCAGGCTATTGTGGGTAAGGCAGGGCATAATGAAATTGTTACGATCGTCAGCAAAGCCAATGATCAATGGTCTTTGATACGAACAGATAACGGAGAAGAAGGGTATGTGTACTCCCAATATTTATCGCCGGTATGAAAATTAAAAATTGATTTACCGTAAGAAGATAAGACTTGAGAAAAGAAAAAATAAGAAATGAGCAAGTTCGGCTTCTTAAACTCATACTTTCCCATTTCACATTTCTTATCCTCATTCTCGCTCTCTCCTGCAGCCGACTGTTATAACAATCTGTTTGATATTCGCGGAGTTGTATGGTATAATAAATGCTATACGCTTTAAAAAGCAGTTTGTTATGCCATCAACCCGGCGAAAAAAATATCTCAGCAAGCCGCTTAAAATCCTGATAGTCGTTATAGCGGTACTGGTGATCCTGCGCTTACTACTTCCCTCCATTGTATTGCATTACGCGAATAAATCACTTGCGAACCTGGATGGATATTATGGGCACGTGGATGACATTGATATTTCGTTGTACCGCGGCGCTTACCAGATCAATGGTATGTATTTGAACCATGTAGATAAGCGCACAGGCAAGCAAACGGATTTCTTCAAAGTGACAACTATTGACCTGTCTGTTGAATGGAGCGCGTTGTTTCATGGTTCGCTGGTGGGCGAGTTAGAATTTGAATCTCCACAATTGATCTTTACAAAAAACAAAACTGAGATCAGCGACGTAAAAAAGGATACCAATGATTTTCGAAAGATCCTGAAAGATTTCATGCCGCTCAAAGTAAACCGGTTCGAAGTAAATAACGGCAGTATTCATTACAGCGATAAAACTGCCAGCCCTGATGTAGATGTTGCATTGACGCAAACCTATATACTTGCTCAAAATCTCAGGAACGTTGAAGACACCAGGACAGTTCTTCCGTCAACTGTTGTTGCGCATGCCAATGCATACGGCGGCAGCATGTCGCTCAACATGAAGCTGAATCTTTTGGCAGAAAGAGCAACGTTTGATCTTAATGCTGAAGTAAAAAATACCAACCTTGTAAGTCTGAACGATTTTCTAAAAGCCTATGGAGGCTTCGACGTCAATAAAGGAACGTTTGGTTTATATACAGAATTCGCCGCAAAGAACGGGAAGTACAAAGGGTATGTAAAGCCGGTGATAAAAGACCTCGACGTAGTGGGGCGTGAGGATAAGGGCGACAGCTTTTTTCAAAAGGCATATGAAACTTTAGTAGGCGCTGCAGGTAAAATACTTGAGAACCGGAAGAAGGAGCAGGTGGCCACGAAAGTACCTATTGAAGGTGAATTCGGCGCATCACACACCAACGTTGTCGAGGCCATATTTCAACTGCTGAAAAACGCATTCATACAGGCGTTGTTACCTAGTGTGGACAACCAGATAAACATCAATTCCGTTGATCAAAATGCTGACGAGCACCAATCGTTGTTGCATAAGATTTTCGGCGGCGGAAAAAAGAAGGATGCTGAAGAAAATAAAAAGTAAAAAACACTAACCAGGGAATCAGAAAAGTTTCTCACAGATACAGGTGTACACAAAATTTTTTCTTCTGTTATGGGAATCTGAGACCATCCGTGAGAGATGATTGAGAAAGCTGATTTCAGCGAACAGGCACTTTCTCGTCCTTATTTCTCATTATTTTGCGTTCCTTAGGGCTGTTAGCTCAGCTGGTTTAGAGCACCACAATCCGGCGCCATTTCCGGTCCATGGTCATACCTTATACAGATCATCACACGGTTGCCCCGATACCGCAATCAGAGTTGCAGGTCAATCCGAATATTGAACAAAACCCGGGTTATCAATAAAAAATTATTTCGTTAGTTATTAAAACGCCCGTGGTAGAAGCAGGCGGTTTTTTTATGGCATGTTGCCGTGATGAAATGAAACGGGGACGCCGTAAAATTGATTTTTAAAAGGAATGGCAGGTCAGCAATTTTTATAATTTATTTCTTGTAACCGTCTGTGGTATTTTATGGCGTCTTCGTTGCGTCGCTCACTTGTACGGCTCTTTTTTTGATGGCAGCAATACGCCTCATTCAAAGGTCTCTTTGCTGGCCGGCGAACAGCAACGGGTTAAAAAGTAACCAAAGAAAGGCGGGGAACGGATGATACTGCTCAAGATGAAGGTTATATCAAGTTCGATAACTTCGATCTGCTGCCAAGCTCCACTACTTCACAGTTGGTTAGTTCTTTGCCATCAACAACAAACCTTATTATAGTCCTTACTTTGTGCCAGCCCTGCAACCCCGCAGCACCGGCGTTCATGTGTAAGCACTTCAATTTATCATCGTACATTATTTTTAATATATGCGAGTGGCCGGATATAAATAATTGGGGTTGTTCTTTTGCAATTATATTTTTTACGCCGGGTGCATATCTTCCCGGGTAACCGCCGATATGCTTCATCAACACCTTTACTTCTTCGCAATAAAACAATAACTGTTCGCTGAATTCGCTTCTTATATCATAGCCATCAATATTGCCATACACGCCTTTCAGAGGTTTTAAGGCACGCAAACGATTAGCAATATCTATGTTTCCGAAATCACCTGCATGCCATATTTCATCACATGTATCCAGTTGCTTTAATACCGCATCATCCAAATAATTATGCGTGTCTGATAGCAAGCCGATTTTCGTCATTTGCTGATGGTTGAGAGGTATCCCTGTAAAATTATT
>DASQJI010000164.1:0-1832 GCA_035631175.1 Parafilimonas sp. | reverse complement strand
AAATTCCACGAAAGAAATTTAATTCAGAGCAGAATGGCTGTGCTCACACAACCGCACAACGGAAGAGGGAAATGTATGGCGAGAAATCTTTGTCACCGCGGCTGTCCCTACGGCGCTTATTTCAGCAGCAATTCGTCGACTCTTCCTGCGGCATATAATACTGGTAATCTAACGCTGCGTCCGTTTTCGGTCGTGCATAGTATTATCTGGGATGAACAAAAACATAAAGCAACCGGCGTTCGCATCATCGATGCAGAAACCATGCAGGCCACAGAATATTTCGCACCACTAATTTTTTTGAATGCATCGGCGCTCAACACGACAAAGATCATGTTGCAATCAAAGTCAAATACATTTCCAAATGGATTCGCAAACAGCAGCGGGGTGTTGGGACATTATTTGATGGACCATTATTCGGGACCCGGAGTAGCTGCAGGGTTTGATATATTGAAAGACCAATATTATTTCGGTCAACGCTCAACTTCCGTTTATGTTCCGCGGTTTCAAAATGTTTTGAAACGCGATAAGAAATATGCCCGGGGCTTTGCCTACGAAGTTTATGTATCGCGCAGTGAATGGACAAGAGGATACAATGAACAGGGTGCAGGTGCAGAATGGAAAGATTCTCTTTCTCTTCCGGGCGACTGGACTGCCTCGATGTTTGCTTTCGGTGAATGTTTGCCCAATGAAAAAAATCATGTGAGTCTCGATGAATCAAAAAAAGATAAATGGGGATTGCCACTATTGAATGTAGAAATGGAATATGGCGAAAACGAACTGGCGATGCATGACGACATGATCTCTTCCGCGAAAGAAATGCTTCAAACTGGTGGCCCGGTCTGGGTACAGGATATCAGCGCACCCGCCGTGCCCGGTATGACAATACATGAAATGGGAACAGCAAGAATGGGTAACGATCCAAAAACTTCTGTGCTAAATAAATTCAATCAATGTCATGATGCGCCTAATGTTTTTGTAACCGATGGCGCTTGCATGGTTTCTACTGCTTGTCAAAATCCTTCACTTACTTACATGGCGTTAACTGCAAGAGCGTGCGACTATGCGGTGCAGCAGTTAAAGAAGGGGGAGATCAAGTGAGTTGAATGAGTAATGAGTGATCAGTGATGAGTGCATTGTAACTAGCGGATGTGCTAATACTCATCATTCATTACTTCATTTTCCTGGCTGCTGTACATCAGTGCTTTTAAAATATTTATCTTTAATAGCTTAATTCTTCTGTATCCTGATTTAAAATTTCACTTAAATGAATTCATATGAAAGCTATTCTTCTCCTCACTGTCATGTGCATTTGTTACCAATGCTTTTCGCAAAATGATGTACCGTCTGCAGACGTACAAATAAAATCTGCCTTGCTGGCAGCACCAAAGGAGAAGAGAGATAGTTGCACGGTGTATGGGTACTCTGCTGATAAACAATTCATCGTTTTGCGACAAGGTACCAACGAGCTTATTTGTCTTGCCGATGATCCTAATGATTCCGGCTTTTCTGCCGCATGTTACGTTAAGGAGCTTGAACCGTTTATGCAACGTGGCCGGGAACTTAGAAAACAAGGCATGGACGACAAACAGGTATTTGATACACGTGGAAAGGAAGTGGAAGCAGGTACACTGCAAATGCCAAAACAACCTGCTGCGCTGTTTGTTTATACGGCAGATGATAAAGATTTTGACCGAACAACCGGCGAAGTAAAGAATGGTTACTTACGTTCCGTGATTTATATTCCTTATGCTACGTCTGCCAGTACGGGTTTGCCTGAAAGTCCATCGGGAAAGGGCATGCCCTGGCTCATGAATGCGGGTACATACAGAGCA
>DASQJI010000163.1:0-4190 GCA_035631175.1 Parafilimonas sp. | reverse complement strand
TTGTGCACCGCACTGCCTGCTTGATAAATACGGGCCTTCAAGATGCATCCCTAAAAACTGTGCACCGTTGATGTTATTTCTGTTTGCGATTTCATAAACAGCAAGCGTTTTTAAAATGTCCTCTTTACTCGCTGATAATGTGGTTGGCAACAGCGAAGTGGTCCCATATTTCGCATGAGTTTCGGCTATCGTGAGAAATGCGCTTTCAGTAGCGTCCATAAAATCACATCCGCCTCCGCCATGCACGTGCATGTCAATAAAACCGGGAGAAATATAGTTTCCCTTCGCATCGATCTCCATAGCATTTTCATTCTGAATATCAGTTTCACGAACTTCAACGATTGTTCCACTGCGCACAAGAACAGATGCATCATCAACGATCTTATCGCTTGTTATCAGTTTTCCGTTGTGTATTTTTATCAGTTCTTTCATCCAATGATTTCCTTAAATGAAATTTGGTATCGGTCTGACGGTTTCAACCGTCTGACCGTTTGGACTTTGAATATTATCCACAAGTTGGTTCATGCGATATTTTTTGACAGCAGCGATGCTGAAAGATCGTCGAGATAGATGGTGCAATTTGGATGTTGTTGCAAAACGCTTGCAGGATATAAATTGCTCACCGCCTCTTCGAGGCAATTCTTAACGGCGATCGCCTTTCGTGCACCGGGAACTGAACAGATAATATTTTTTGATTTTAAAATTTGTTTGATCGACATGCTGATGGCCTTCTTTGGAACCTCATCAATAGATTTGAACCAGCCTTCGGCAAGTTGTTGTTCTCTGCACTTTTCATCCAATTCAACAACAATAAATGGATCCTCTGTTTCAAAATCTGCTGGCGGATCATTGAAGGCCAGGTGCCCGTTTTCTCCGATGCCGACAAGTGCCACATCAATTTCGTGTTCCGCCATTATTTTGTTGAGCCTTGCGCATTCCCGTGCCGGATCTTCGTCTCCATGTATAAAGTACGTGGCTTCGAGGGCCGACGCTTTTGACACAAATCTTTCCTGCAGATATTTTCGAAAACTTGCCGGGTGGTTAACCGGCAGCCCGATGTATTCATCCAAATGAAACATAACCACTCTGTGCCAGTCAATTCCTGTTGCGTCTACCAAATGATCTAATGTTTCGAATTGGCTGGTGCCTGTCGCAAGAATAATATTTGCGCGGCCATTTGAATGAATGGCGCTTTGGATCAAATCTGCGGCGTCCGTGCCCGCGGCCTTGCCCAACGCGGAACTATTATCATAAATACAGACCGTCATCTAAGTTCAGGATGGATTCGAAAAATTTCAACGAAGTTAAGTTCGCGAAAGATGCATTCGCGCCATAAACCAAAATCAGGCCGTTAAGCCGGCAAACGGCACATGCTTGTTTCGAATCATTATATTGCAATTTCTTCGCTCACGGTTTACTGACAAAAACATAATTCTTATGAGAAAATTTCTTTTGCTCCCTGTTATTGCATGTTGCACCTGGTGTTGTACAAACGCGCAATCCAAAGAAGGGATCAAGGTCACTGACATGCTGCAGATAAAATCGATCGGCAGTGTTTGGATCACGGACGATGGAAGCAAAGCGGCCTTTTCAGTACTAAACATTGAGCCCGACACGGCCAAATGGGAATATAAATATGTGACACAAATATGGACCGTTAATACGGACGGCTCGCATCTCAGGCAGTTAACCTTTTCAAAGGACGGAGCTTCGCAACCAAAATGGAGTCACGATGGAAAACAACTTGCGTTCGTTCGCGCCGTTGATGGTAAGCCTCAAGTATTTCTCATGAGATTTGATGGCGGTGAGGCGATGCAGTTGACCAGCTTTAAGTACGGAGCAAGCAGTCCCGAGTGGAGCAAGGATGATAAACATATTTTATTTTCGTCTTCTATTTCTCTGCGCGATCTTCTTACGGATACCGCGTTAAACCCAAACAAAGAAATTCCAAAGTGGCCTTTTGAAAAACCCGGATTCGCAAATAATAGCAATTTAAAGCGGGATACAACCACCGCAGATCCGGATGGAAGCTTGACAGCCATCCGGTCTTATCTTGCAAGCAATGAAAGAGACAACAAAGCGAAAGTCATCGACAAACTCGACTTTGAAGAAGAGGCCGTTACATCGTCCAACATTAACTTCAATCATATATTCATCACTGATCTGACGCCCGGCGCTAAACCAAAAGAAATTACGCATGGCTTTTATTCTTTCTCGAATGCAAACTTCGTGGACGAAAAAACACTTGTAGTTGAAGGCGATGTGGACAACAAAGAACATCCTGACAGAAGTTTGGAGTCTGAAATATTTCGTGTCAACATTGACGGTACAGGCTTACAGCAAATACTGGGTAAGGACAGCATGAACTACAACAGCGCTACGGTTTCATCTACGGGGAAATGGCTGGCTTATATGTATGGAAGGAGTAATGATGTGGACGTGCCTTTCCTGGCTGTAATGCCGCTGGACGGAAAGGAGGAGAACCGGGTCGATATTCCTTATGACAGGATCAAATTCAACCTGTCGTGGACGAAGGATGAAAACTATTTGTATTTCGCAGCGCAAAGTAATGGGGGAGTCGTGCTATGCAGGTTCGACATGAGAGCGAAAAAACTTGACACGCTTACTGATTTCAACAGCGGCATAGTAAATTACGCGGTGAGTGCGAACAAATTGTTGTTTGCAAAAACTGAAGTTGCTGATCCATCCGAATTATACATGGCCGATGCAGCCGGAAAAAATGCACAGAAGATAACTTCGTTCAATTCTTCGTGGCTACAAAACCGCCAATTGAGCTTTCCTGAAAAGCACACATTTATAAACGACAAGGGAATGACCGTTGAATATTGGGTGATGAAGCCGGTTAATTATCAGGCCGGAAAAAAATATCCTTTGTTGTTGGAGATACATGGAGGCCCTTCGTCGATGTGGGGCCCGGGCGAATTCACCATGTGGCATGAGTTTCAATTTTTCTGTGCGAAAGGTTACGGCGTGGTATACAGCAACCCCCGCGGCTCCGGCGGTTATGGTGTCGACTTCTTAAGAGCGAACATCAACGATTGGGGCGAGGGGCCAACGAGTGACGTGTTAACAGCGTTCGACAAAACTGTTGCTGAAGGGTGGGCTGATACAAGCAAGTTGCTTATTACCGGAGGATCTTACGCGGGTTATCTTGTTTCATGGATCATCGGTCACGATCATCGTTTTAAGGCAGCGTGTTCTCAGCGTGGCGTGTACGATCTGAGTACATTTTTTGGCGAAGGAAACGCATGGCGCCTCATACCGCTTTGGTTCGGCGGATACCCGTGGGAACAAAAAGTAAAGGAGATGCTCGACAAGGAATCCCCGATCAGCTACGTACAAAACATCACAACGCCTTATATCATTTTTCATGGAGAGAATGATCTGCGAACCGGTATTACACAAAGTGAGATGCTGTTCAGAAGTTTGAAAGTGCTGGACAGGCCAGTGGAATATGTTCGCCATCCGGGAGCGACGCATGAGATCACAAGAAGTGGCAACAATCGTCAGCGCATTGATCAAATGCTGAGGACGTATGAATTTTTTGAAAGATTTATTTCAACAACTAATAATTAAACAGAATATTCGTCGCTCTAACTTCTCTTCACTGTAAAACAGTTTTTATGAAGCACAAGATCGTTCTCCTTTGCGCAGTGGTGGTCGCCGCAATCCAGCAAACAACCGCACAAAATTTTGATACAGTACAAATCAAAACGGTCAAGATCACCGAAACAATTTCGATGCTGCAGGGTTCTGGTGGAAATGTTGGCGTGTTGACGGGGAAGGATGGCATTGTCATCATCGATGACCAGTTTGCTCCATTATCAGAAAAAATAAAAGCTGCTTTAAAAGCACTGAGCGACAAACCGGTAAGGTTCGTGATCAACACGCATTTTCACGGTGATCACGTGGGAGGAAATGAAAATTTTGGAGGAGAGGGCGCCATCATCGTGGCACAGGACAACACGCGGCTTCGAATGACAAGCGACCAATTTTCAAAGGCCATGAACTTTGAACAAAAAGCAGCTCCTTATGATGCGTTGCCAAAAGTAACTTTTGCAGACTCCGTTACGCTTCATTTGAATGGAGAGACCGCGAAGGTTATTCATGTGAAAAACGCACATACTGATGGCGATGCATTCATCTACTTTAAAGAATCGAATGTTGTA
>DASQJI010000162.1:0-4414 GCA_035631175.1 Parafilimonas sp. | reverse complement strand
ATCGTAAACAACAACACCAGTGTTACCGACGAGAACGATCCTTCCTGGCTGCCGGTCTTCATGAGTTGGATGATGATGGAAAATAATATCCAGCCAATGAAGTCATTTATCATCGCAGCAGTAAGGATAAGGTTTCCAAGTTTCGAACGAAGCATATCCATATCCAGCAGGATCTTCGCGATCACAGAAAGTGCTGTGATCGATAACGCCGTTCCAAAAAACATTGCGGTGATTGTTCGATCTGATGACGAGGTTGCGAATATGCTATTGTAAAACACGTACACGGTAGCAAAGCCTAGCATAAAAGGAAATGCCAGTCCCATAATGCTGATCGAGGCAGCCTGTTTCCCCTGTTTACGGATCTGCTTTAAGTCAACCTCGAATCCCGCAATAAACATCAGCAGTATGATACCAATATTTGCCAGGCCATCAAAAGCCGCATAACTCCTCGGTTGCGAAATAAAAATTTCTTTGAAAAGATCCGGGAAAACAGAACCTAAAAGAGACGGGCCGAGCATGATACCAGCAAGAATTTCACCGATTACCGCGGGTTGGTTAAATTTTCTGCAGATCTCTCCGAAAATCCGCGCCGTGATCAATATTACACTCACAATGATCAGAAACGTTAGCACTTCCTCAGCGCTAAGCTTTGAAACCATAGCTTATTATTTGTTGGTGGTGATCGCTATCGGCCTCAAAAATAAGAATTATCCCTAAGGCTATGACTTTAGTAGAAATTAGCCGGCCTCGCTTGTTGACGGTTAAAAAAATAGCGGCCAAAGCCGCTATGATATTATTAAGAAAAATTTTATCTCACGCTCCCGTAGCCACACCTTCGTGCTGCCCGATGATGGTGATTGTTTCTTTAGCTCGCGTGCCCTGCACAACCGCTTCATGTTTCGCCAGGAAATACTTCATCATTGGCCCTGCGATGAGAATGGTAACAACCGTCATTACAACGAGCCCAACAAAAATCGGTTCGTCTATGATCTTCGCCTGCAGCGCAAGCGTTCCCAATACAATTTCCTGCGATCCTCTCGAATTCATTCCAAATGCCACAGCGTATGATTCATTTTTGCTCATACCGCTCATGCGGCTGCCAATGCCCGCCCCAACGAGTTTTGCAACGCACGCGATCAATAAAATAATTGTCACAATTTCGATGTTGAAATTCGTCACAAAGTTTACCCTCAAACCAATCGAGGCAAAGAACAGGGGTGCAATGATATTCACTACGAATTGGTGTAAAATACTTTGAAGCCTTTCGGGAAAGTATTTTGAGTCGCCGATCGCAACGCCCATCAGGAACGCCCCGAAGATTCCGCGTACGCCGAGATATTCAGTCAATACTGCACTCAGCAGGCAGAGGCATACAGCGATCGTGATCAATCCGCCTACGGATAAAAATTTGTCTGCGATCAAAAAGATCTTGTCAACGATCCAGCGACCGATCGTCAGGATGAAAACGGTAAAACCAATTACGAGCGCTACCGAGCCAAAAGAACCGTCGGATTTACCCATCATCTGGATGATGATCGAAAATAATATCCAACCAAGGAAGTCATCTATCATGGCAGCGGTCAATACCAAATTGCCGATTTTAGACCGAAGGATATTAAGATCAAGTAAGATTTTTGCAATCACAGAAAGTGCGGTTATCGACAACGCTGTTCCGAAAAACATCGCTGGTATCACAAGATTCGTGGATGACGGCGCGGAAAAGATCCGGTCATAAAAAAACCAAACGGTCCCGAATCCAAGTGCAAAAGGAAATATAAGTCCCATCAGGCTGATCGACGCGGCCTGCCTGCCCTGTTTGCGGATCTGTTTAAGGTCCACCTCAAAACCCGCAATGAACATCAGTAGTATGATGCCAATTTGAGCCAGTCCGTCAAACGCTTTGTAAGGAACACCATTTCCGGAAGTAAAAACTTTTGCGAAGAAATCCGGAGCCAATGTACCAAGCAAAGACGGGCCGAGTATCACGCCGGCAAGTATTTCTCCGATGACGGCAGGTTGTTTGAATTTGCGAAAGATCTCTCCTAAAATGCGGGCTGTGATCAGGATGATGCTTACAATGATGAGAAAACTAAGCACTTCATCTGAACTAAGTTTGGAAACCATAGTGCTGATTTTTGGTGATAAACAAATGGTAAACGAAACCAAAAATAAAGATATTTATTCCATATGTCCTAGTAACGTACTAGGAATTTGAAAAAAAATTTTGCGTCTGCAGGCGGGCGGCACTTGTTCGTTAGAAGTGAGGACCCAATTTTTTAGTGAAAGAAAAGGTAACCAATGATAATAGCTGCCACCACGCCGATGATATCGGCAAGAATGCCAGCCCACACCGCATAGCGCACGTTTTTTATTCCAACACTTCCGAAATATAGCGCAAGAATGTAGAATGTTGTGTCGGCAGATCCCTGGAACGTGCTGGCTAATTTTCCAACGAAAGAGTCGGCGCCATATGCCGGGTTCTTGAAAATATCGATCATCATTCCCCGTGCGCCACTACCGCTGAACGGCTTCATGATAGCGACTGGAAGCGAGGGTACAAAATCGGTATTCAATCCTGTTAGTTTTACGACCGCGGTGATCCCGTTTACAATGTAGTCAAATGCGCCGCTGTCTCTAAACACACGAATCGCGACAAGCATGCCAACGAGATAAGGGATAACCTTCAATACAACGTTGAAACCATCTTTCGCGCCGTCGATGAATGTTTCGAACACGGGGACCCTTTTGTAAACGCCAGCTGCGATTATTGCCATGATCAGTAACAGTAGAATGAGACTGCCTGAAATGTTACTAAAAGTATTTCTTTGGGCGTCGTTCAAAGTCGCGACATAAAAGAGGATACAACCGATGATCACGCTGATGCCCAATATCCAGGCAATTAATATAAGATCCCATTTCAACTTTTGCCAGAATGAGACAATCAGAATTGATACAAGCGTTGTAACAACGGTTGCCGCAACACACGGAATGAAGATGCTCGTTGCCTCTTTTGAATTATTTGCGAGTCGATAAGCTATTATAGAAAGCGGGATGAGTGTAAGGCCACTTGTATGCAAAACAAGAAACATGATCTGCGCATTGCTCGCAACTTCCTTTCGGGGATTGAGCGATTGAAGGCTCTCCATCGCTTTTAGTCCGAATGGCGTTGCAGCATTATCAAGTCCAAGCATATTGGCACTGAAATTCATGACCATCTCTCCCATGGCCGGGTGATTTGCCGGCACTTCAGGAAATAATCTTTTCATGAAAGGATTTAACCATTGCGCCAGTTTCTTTATCGCGCCGGCCTTCTCCGCGATATTCATCAATCCTAAAAAAAATATCAGCGTCCCTGCCAGCGGAAAAGCGACGTCTGTAACGGAGGTTTTTGCTGCATCGAAGAGTCCGTCGGTAAGGGTTTTAAAGATGAGTGTATCACCGAAAAAAATACATTTGATGAGCGCTATGAGAAAGGCAATTGCAAAAAATGCGATCCATACAATGTTTAAAGCCATATGACGGTGATGAGGACGTAAAATAATTGAAACTTTCTTATTATCGGAGGATTACTACTTTTGCGCCTCAAAATTTTGAAAACGATCAACAAACAGAGATCGTAATCGTAAAACGTAATTCGTAAATCGAAATGGCATTACAAGCGGGAATTGTAGGATTACCAAATGTGGGAAAGTCAACTTTGTTTAATGCGCTGAGCAACGCAAAAGCGCAGGCCGCAAATTTTCCTTTCTGTACTATCGAACCAAATGTCGGCGTAATAACAGTGCCGGATGAAAGACTTTTCGAGCTTAAAAAATTGGTTCATCCTCAACGTGTGATTCCCGCAACCGTCGAAATAGTCGACATCGCCGGCTTAGTAAAGGGTGCCAGCAAAGGCGAAGGCCTCGGCAACCAGTTTCTCGGAAATATTCGAAACACCGATGCGATCATTCACGTATTGCGTTGTTTTGACGACGATAATGTAATTCATGTGGATGGCAGCGTAGATCCGGTGCGCGACAAAGAGATCATTGATATCGAGCTGCAGCTAAAAGACCTTGACACAGTTGAAAAGAAAATTGCACGAACAGAAAAAGTTTCCCGGACAAGCGCGGATAAGGAAGCACTAAGAGGCCTTGAAATTTTGCAACAACTGAAAACGCATCTTGAACAAGGAAGAAACGCGCGGGCGCTCGACGTAAACGAAACGGAAAAGGCGAAGCACCTTGAAGATCTTTTCCTGCTCACTATGAAGCCTGTAATTTATGTGTGCAACGTTGATGAGAAATCTGTTGTGAAAGGAAATAATTATACCCAGGCTATTGAAGAAGCAGTTAAGAACGAGGAAGCTGAAATTCTTTTTATAAGCGCCGCTATAGAAAGTGAGATCGCTGCTATGGACAGTTTTGAAGACAGA
>DASQJI010000161.1:0-19017 GCA_035631175.1 Parafilimonas sp. | reverse complement strand
GCAGCGTGAATACACTGACTGGTGGTACCGAGGTTAACCTGTACGTGCCGCGAATACTGGCCCCGTTCAATCTGAACACGAGCAGCGCCTTCGTTCCGCAAACAAGATTTCGCGCTCAATACGAATTATATAACAAGACAACCGAATACCTGCTTACCTCGGCACTTGGTAGCGTGGGATACATTTGGAAAACAAGGATTCCGGTTGAGCACGAACTCACGCCTTTCATAATTAATTATGTTCAACCAAGAAATATAACGGACAGCTTTCAAAAAGTGCTTGACTCGAATATCGTGTTAGCTCGCAGTATAGAACAACAATTTATATTGGGGAATTCTTATAATTACAATTACAATACGCTGGCCCGGGCTAATACAGACCGCAATAATTTTTTCTTCAACGGCAACGTCAGCCTCTCCGGAAATTTAATAGGACTTATCACGGGTGCTAACGTAAAAACCGGAAACCAGAAAGAGATCTTCGGGACGCCTTTTAATCAGTATGTAAGGCTTGAAGCAGATGCAAGATACTACAGGCGACTGGGCACCCAGTTTCGTTCCTTTAATGCGCGCGTACTTGGCGGTCTTGGCGTTGCTTACGGCAATACCTTAAACATGCCATTCATAAAAGCATTTTTTGCGGGTGGTGTTAGCGATCAGCGCGGTTTTAGAGCAAGGACACTAGGACCGGGCTCTTATTATGCAGGTAATCCGCGGGATACTTTTGTCGCCGATCAGCCGGGAGATATCAAGTTGCTCACGATGCTCGAATATCGCGACCGGTTATTTTCGATCGTGCGCTGGGCCGCGTTTCTTGATGCAGGAAATGTTTGGACCCTAAGAGAAGACACAGACAGACCGGGGGCAAAATTTACAAGCCAGTTCCTCAACCAGGTAGCCGTTGACGCCGGTTTGGGTTTGCGTTTTGACATAAGCTTTTTGGTATTCAGGATCGATATTGCGTTTCCTTTAAGGCTGCCTTATGTGCCACCGGATGGTAAAACGATCGACATCGGGAACTCCGATTGGAGAAAGAACAACATCGTGTGGAACCTCGCGATCGGTTATCCATTTTAGAAGTGGCTATTGGTTAATTTGTTTATTTGGTTATTGGTTTGTTTGGCGGGATCTCATTTATAATTCGGAGACAACGTGGCAGTACTCGAAACTCCTAATAGCCCAATACTCCCATTATCCCGATAAACTAATCACCCGATTAACCCCACAAAAAAGCCCCGCCTGGTAGCGAGGCCGAGTTTACCACTCTAAAAGAACCCCCAAAGATTTGTTTTTTTTAGGCCGGGCTAAGGGAACATTAAACACTATAAACAAACAAAAAAGGTACACTGCTATTTAAAACCCTTCACAACTCCTAAGTTGATCCCGAAACTATTTAAAGGCAGATCACCGATGCCAAATCCCTGTAGATGCACCTGGTAATACGGTTCAACTTGCAGCTTCAATGACTTGCTCAGCGGTGTCTCATAACCGACGCTCATGTTCGCAGTTGAAAAATATTTTGTGGTTTCTGCAGAACTGTAGCTGCGCGATAAGTTGTCCGGTATACCGTCTTTGGTAACTGCATAGTCGTACCTTTCGGTATGTGTGATCAGAACTCCACTCAGCCCTGCCGTTGCAAAAAACTGACCTTTCCCCTTAGCATTCAAGTTGTACCGAAGACTAATGGGAATGTCTGTTAAAACCGAACTTCCATGGAGTGATTCTATCGCGGTTGACTCTTTCAATCTCAGGCTTGAGCGGTCAAAGTATTTGCCATCGCTGAAGAAATTCTTTTTCTCTCTTTGCATGCCCAATTCCAGGCTGAATCGGTTGTTAAGCCGGTAGCCAACAGCTACGCCTATCCGGTAGCCGACCTTATCTGTCTGCTGAAATTTAACCGTTGACAGTTGTGGACCTGCGAAAAACCTGCCGTATAATGTCTTCGGCTGCGTCTTCAGAGTTATGGGTATAGTCGTTGATGCTTTCTCATTTTTAGTTGTCGCTGCATTCGCATTCGTCGTCACAGGCGTGGTGGATGCAATTGAATTTTGAACATCCTGATTTGCACTCTCGGGCTTCAAACTGCTTTGATTGGATTGAGGAACGCGCGTTTCAGTCAAAGCCTCGCTCTGTACGGCATCTGTTTGCTGTTCGGGAGTTGCCACAAAACTATTGAAATCGTATGCAACATTTCCGTTTCCCGAAGGATCAGCTTTTGAAATTCTGGTACCGGGAACCGCTTCTGATGCTACGCTTGGATTAACGCTGTTAGCTTTACTTATTTGAACTCCTGCAACATCGGGTTTATTACCCTCGGGCCTGTTCGTTGTGGCATTCGTTGTGTTTTTTTGATCGGCTGCTTTTTGAACACCGGCATTTTGATTTGCAGTTGACGAGTTACCCGAATACTCGACGATCGTAAACAGTACACCGCCTAACAGCAACAACAGGACGGCCGCATATGGCCATTTCCTGTTTTGTATAGGCTTTTGATGAAACCCATTTGTATTCAACCGCACGCTAATCACATCCCAGTTGGAGTTGTCAGTTCTCAAGGGATACTCCTCAGCCGCTTTTTGAACCAGGTCATCAAAATTGTCGTCGGAGAATTGCATGTTTTGTTTCTGAAAACCTGTTATTAATAAATTTTTTCAGTTGAGCCTTTGCTTTTGCTAACGCGGATTTTGATGTTCCTTCAGAAATACCGAGCATATTCGCTATTTCCTGGTGGGAAAAACCGTCTATAACAAACATGTTGAACACCGTGCGATAGGAAGGAGGCAGTCGTTTGATCTCGCAAATAAGTTCCTTGTACAGAATTTTCTGATCAGCATTCTGACCTTTGTCCATTTCATTCCAGATATAATTCGGTAGTTCGCCGATTTCCGGAATAAGCTGTTGTCGTCTTAATTCATCAATTGCGGTATTGATCAAAATACGCTTCATCCATCCCATCAAGATCTTTTCTGTATCCTTACTTCCTTTATTGATCTGAAACCTGGGAAGACTTTTAAAGATCTTTACAAATCCATCATTCACTACATCCGTTGCCTTTTCGTATTTATAAATATACCTGAAAACTGTTTTTAAAGCGAAACCGTAATAATGTTCATAAAATTCCCGCTGACTCTTAGAATCGTTACTAATACAACCCTGGATTAATAGATGTAGGGATTCCAAGTTTCCAAGGGTTAATATTTGTGAATAAAATACGTATTGCGGCTGGCAGGGGTTGCCTGAGATTTTAAAAACAACTGAGCGTATAACATGCGATTTGGTTTTGTTCTTACATAGTTTAGAAAAATTCTGTATGCGAAAGATATACCATTTTCGCAATTGGCACCAGTTTATTTACGGAAACTAAAAGTGAAATTTGGCCTGCTTATGTTCCGGCGCGCCGTTCTGTAAACGAAACCGACCGATCTCTACAAGAAATAAAAAAGCCTGCCTAAGCGGCAAGCTTTCTTACGGTAAGGAATGCACATTAAACACTCGCTTCTTCTTCTTTCTTACCAAATTCAAATTTTATTTTACTGTTTTCTTTATCGAGGTCTGCGATTAGCACATCACCCTGTTTTATGTTGAGGCTAAGTATTTCTTCCGCAAGTGGATCTTCAAGATATTTTTGAATTGCCCTGTGCAAAGGCCTTGCACCAAACTGAATATCATACCCTTTTTCAGCGATAAACTCTTTTGCGTCGTTCGTTATCCTCAATGTGAAGCCCATATTAGTCAAGCGCTTGAACACTCCCTTCATCAGGATATCAATGATCTCAAAAATATGTTCCTTGGTAAGGGAGTTAAAGATAACGACGTCATCTATCCTGTTTAAAAACTCCGGTGAGAACGTGCGCTTGAGTGCTTTTTCAATAACTGCTTTGTTATTCTCATCCGCACTTTGCACGCGAGCGGCAGTAGCAAATCCGACTCCTTCACCAAAATCTTTCAACTGCCGAACACCAATATTTGATGTCATAATGATCAGCGTGTTCTTGAAGTCTATCTTTCTTCCAAGACCATCGGTCAATTGACCATCATCGAGAACCTGTAACAGGATATTATAAATGTCGGGATGTGCTTTTTCAATTTCATCGAGCAATATTACGCTGTACGGCTTGCGACGGACCTTTTCAGTTAATTGGCCACCTTCTTCATATCCAACATAGCCCGGAGGTGCACCGATCAAACGGCTAACGGTGAACTTTTCCATGTACTCACTCATGTCGATCCGTATCAAAGCATCTTCAGAATCGAACATGTATCTCGCAAGTGCTCTGGCCAATTCCGTTTTACCAACGCCCGTCGGACCGAGGAAGATAAAACTTCCCACAGGTTTTCTGGGATCTTTTAAACCTACCCTGTTACGCTGAATTGCTTTAACTACTTTCTGTATCGCTTCCTGCTGACCAACTACCATGCTGGCCATATCATCTGCCATCTTCCTCAGTTTCTCACTTTCAGCCTGAACCATTCTTTTAACCGGTATTCCGGTCATCATACTCACCACTTCAGCAATATTTTCTTCATCTATCGGATAGCGTTTATGCTTACTTTCTTCTTCCCATTCTGATTTTGCTTTGTCAAGTTCTTCGCCCAAACGTTTTTCAGTGTCGCGCAAAGCAGCCGCTTCTTCAAACCGCTGGCTTTTAACCACCCGGTTCTTCTCAAGCTTGATGTCCTCTATTTGCTTTTCCAGGTCAAGAATGTTTTGTGGAACATTGATGTTCTTCAAATGGACCCTTGCTCCCACCTCATCCAACACATCGATTGCTTTATCAGGAAGCAGCCGGTCGGTCATATAACGGTCGCTTAATTTAACACAAGCATCAATAGCATCATCACTGTAGACTACATTGTGATAATCCTCGTATCTCGGTTTAATGTTGTTTAATATTTGGATAGTTTCTTCAACCGTAGGAGGATCGACCATCACTTTTTGAAACCTGCGGTCGAGTGCGCCATCCTTTTCAATATACATCCTGTATTCATCCAGCGTGGATGCGCCAATACACTGCAATTCGCCGCGCGATAACGCCGGTTTGAAGATATTGCTCGCATCGAGAGAGCCGCTGGCACCACCGGCGCCGACGATAGTATGTATTTCATCGATGAAGAGGATCACATCGCGATTCTTTTCGAGCTCGTTCATGATCGCTTTCATCCGCTCTTCAAACTGGCCACGATATTTTGTACCTGCGACAAGAGCGGCAAGGTCAAGGCTGATTACGCGTTTATCATACAGCACTCTGCTCACTTTTCTCTGTACTATGCGCAACGCTAAGCCTTCAACGATAGCGGTCTTACCAACACCTGGCTCACCGATCAGAATCGGGTTGTTCTTTTTTCTGCGACTTAATATTTGTGAAACTCTTTCAATCTCTTTTTCACGCCCCACAATCGGATCTAGTGCACCCGTCTCGGCAAGTTTTGTAATGTCTCTACCGAAATTATCCAGCACGGGCGTTTTACTTTTTGCAGTGCCCGCCGGTTTATTTTTTTGTTGAGAATATCCTTGCTTTCTTTCGTCTTCAAAATCGTCGTCATTCTCTTCGGTGTATTCGCTGCGGGGTTCATTACTGCGCACAACACCTAATTCGTTTTTAAAAATGTCATAATCCACGTCGTACTGATTTAGAATTTGTGTAGCGATGTTTTCTTTATTCTTCAGGATCGAAAGCATTAAATGTTCAGTTTCAACCAATGGACTCTTTAATGCTTTTGCTTCCAAAACGGTTACGCGTATCACTTTCTCTGCTTGCTTTGTTAATGGCAGGCTATTAATATTTGCAATATTCTTTCCAGTTTTATCCTTAACAGCAAGTTCTACTTCTTTGCGTAATTCGTAGAGATCAACGTTTAGTTGTTTAAGAACTTTTATTGCCGTGTTCTCACCATCCCTTATCAATCCCAGCAACAAATGTTCCGTTCCTATGAAATCATTTCCAAGTCGTAATGCCTCCTCCCTGCTATACGATATGATTTCCTTTACCTGGGCAGAAAAGTTGTTATCCATTTAATTGTGTTTGTACAAGTATAAGAAATATTTTTGAGCTCCCTGATAAATCTATTATACACATGATGTTAATGATTTAACAATAGTTACTATGAATTTCAAAATTGATACCAGAGAAAAATTTACGATAATAACGCCGGTTCTGGATTCTTTCTCTGACAATTTAACAGCAGATCTCAGTAGCATTGCGCATTCGTACCTCGAAAAAAAAATCAACGTCGTTCTGAATCTTAAGAATGTTCTTTCTATTAATGAGCAGGCAATTCAGCAAATAGCTGCTTTTCAACAGCAATTTTACGAAGAAAATCTCTCATTCGTCTTATGCGAGTTGCAACCTGCAGTCGAAGCGCTGGTTGAGCAACTCGAATTGGATGATGTGATGAACATCACCCCGAGTGAAACCGAAGCGTGGGATATTGTGCAGATGGAAGAGATTGAACGCGAACTGCTCGATGATGAAGAAAACTCCGGAGAGCGCGAACATTAAACCTTTTTTGCCGAATTCATGTCTTAAAAGCATAATTCTATTCAACAGCTGTTGAAAAGTCGCAACCAATGCTTTGGGCAAAAAAATTGTAGGTTTGTTTACCATGATGAGTAATGGAAGAAAGATCAAAGTCGCGATTCTGGATCTGTACGAAGGAGCGCCCAACCAGGGCATGAGGTGTTTACATCAGATCATTAATCAATGGGGTGAGGATAACAAGTTTCCCGTTCAACTGGATGTATTTGAAGTACGTTCAAAAGTTGAGTTGCCGGACCTTTCATACGATGTGTTCATTTCGAGCGGCGGACCAGGGTCGCCGATAGCTTCCGAAGGAAGTGAGTGGGACCGGAAATACATGAATTGGATCAGCCATGTTGAAAAGTGGAACGATGATTTCGCCAACTATCCGAAAAAACATGTGTTTTTTATTTGCCACAGTTTCCAGTTGGCGTGCAGGTATTTCAAGATCGGCAAAGTGTGCGAACGACAGTCAACAGCTTTCGGAATATTTCCGGTGCACATGACCCGCGCCGGGAAAAATGAAGTTGTTTTTGAACAGATGAAGGATCCGTTCTATGCGGTCGATAGCCGCGATTACCAGGTAATACAACCCAATCATAACCGCATTAAAGAGTTGGGCGCCGAAATACTGGCCATTGAAAAGGAGCGGCCGCATGTCGCTCACTTCGAACGAGCTATTATGGCTGTCCGGTTTAACGACTATTTTATTGGAACGCAGGTGCACCCGGAAGCCGACGCCGTTGGCATGAGCATGTATCTGCAACGCGAAGACAAGAAAACAACAGTTATAGACAATCATGGGGAAGACAAATGGCGCAGCATGCTCGAACATTTGGAAGATCCCGACAAGATACGTTGGACGTACGATCATGTACTCCCAAACTTTCTCAACGCCGCAATCGAAGCATTAGTGCCTCACTCGTAGTGCGGTCCATACCTCCAAAATTTTCAGACGAATTTTGCGCGCTTAAACTGCGCCACCCAACTTTGTGGTCTTTAATTCAGCGCCAGTGGATATTAAAGACACAAAGGGATATAAGATCATTCATCAATGGCTGGCTTCCAAAAAGCTGCAGCCATTCCGGTTCCAGGAAGATGCATGGCAGCATATTATTTACCGCGGCAGCGGGCTGGTGAACGCACCAACAGGTTGCGGAAAAACTTTTTCGGTTTTTCTTGGCAGCGTTATTCAGTTCATTAATGAAAATCAAAAAAGCTGGCAAACCAAAAAGAACAGCGGTCTGCAGTTGTTATGGATAACTCCATTAAGAGCATTGGCAAAAGATATTGGCCGGGCCATGGAGGACGTGATACGCGAACTCGGCATGAAGTGGCAGATCGGGATCCGAAACGGTGATACTGACATCACCGAGCGACAGCGGCAAACGCGCCAAATGCCAGAAGTGCTCATCATCACTCCCGAAAGTTTGATGCTATTGCTGGCACAAAAAAATTATCCGCATTTCTTTTCATCGCTTCAAATAATTGCAGTTGACGAATGGCATGAACTGCTCGGCAGTAAACGCGGCGTGCAGGTAGAGCTGGCGCTGAGCAGGCTAGTGAATGTGAATTGTGAATTGCCAACATCGAACATCAAACCACAAACTTCAAACTTCAAACCATCAATCTGGGGTATAAGTGCAACGATCGGAAATTTGGAAGAGGCGAAAGAGGTTTTGCTCAGCTCTCTTGTCGACGGCCTGGATAAGGCAGTGATCGTGAAAGCGCAAATGGATAAACGCATCGAGGTCTTTTCCATCATTCCCGAAGAGATCGAAAAGTACCCGTGGTCCGGACATCTTGGAATAAAACTCGCTGATAAAATCGTTCCCATCATAGAACAAAGTAATACCACACTCATCTTCATCAATACGCGAAGCATGAGTGAAATGTGGTATCAAACTCTTCTGACCATTGCACCACAATTTGCGGGTGTGATCGCTTTGCATCATGGCAGCATTGAACATGAGTTGAGAACGTGGGTGGAAGAAGCTCTGCATGCGCAGAAATTAAAAGCAGTGGTTTGCACAGCAAGCCTTGACCTCGGCGTTGATTTCCGGCCCGTCGATACAGTGATCCAAGTTGGTTCCCCAAAAGGCGTCGCGCGTTTTCTGCAACGAGCCGGACGCAGCGGTCACGGTCCGGGAGAGGTAAGTAAAGTTTACTTTCTTCCAACACATTCGATCGAATTAGTGGAAGCTGCTGCCTTGAAGAACGCGATCGATGAAGGGATCATCGAAAGTCGCCAGCCTATGTTGCTTTGCTTCGATGTGCTGATGCAATATCTCTGCACGCTTGCAATTGGCGAAGGCTTTGAGCAGCAGCAAATTTTTGAAGAAGTAAAAAGCACGTATTGCTACCGCGATCTCGCTCGTGAAGAATGGAAAGAATTATTGCAACAAATAACCGGTGGCGGCAAAGCATTGGAACATTACGATGAGTACAAAAAAGTGGAACTGGACGAAAAGGGTCTATATCGGATCAGGAACAGGCGAATTGCGATGAGACACCGCATGCAGATCGGAACCATCGTGAGCGATGCAATGATGAAAGTTCGCATGATGAACGGAACGTACCTCGGCATGATAGAAGAATATTTCTTAAGTCGACTTGAGCCCGGCGACGCATTTACGTTTGCCGGCAGAAATTTGGAATTGGTGACGATAAAAGAAATGACTGCACATGTGCGTCCGTCGAAAACAAAAAAATCAATCATTCCAAGTTGGATGGGCGGACGTATGAGCCTTACGGCAAACCTCGGAATGGTTCTTCGGCGAACATTCAACAAAGCATTGACGTCTGCCGTAATTGAATTGGAAGCATTACGGCCATTGTTCAAATTGCAACAGGAATTGTCGCATATTCCGCAAAGTGATGAATTGCTGATCGAGCAGATAGAAGACAAAGACGGTTTTCATCTACTTGTATATCCTTTTGAAGGAAGGCAGATTCATGAAGCGATGAGTTCAATTCTTGCTTACCGGATCAGTCAATTTACGCCGATCACTTTTTCAATTGCAATGAATGATTACGGATTCGAGTTACTCAGTGATCAGCCTGTGCCCGTTGACGATACCAATGTTCGGGAGTTATTCACAACGGAAAATTTAATAAACGATATCCAGCGTAGCGTGAACTCTGTAGAAATGGGAGCGAGAAAATTTCGCGATATAGCAGTGATCGGCGGTTTAATATTTACAGGCTATCCAGGTGAGCCAAAGAAGGCGAAACATTTGCAGGCTTCGGCTTCTCTGTTGTTCAAAGTCTTCAGCGAATATGATCCCAAAAACATTTTGTTGCGGCAGGCTTATCATGAAGTCTTCGAACAGCAGATGGAAGAAGTGCGACTACGCAATGCGCTTGAACGAATTCAAAAGAACGATATCATTCTAAAATTTCCTCGTCGGTTAACACCCCTCTCCTTCCCTATCGTTGTTGATGGGCTGAGCCGGTATAATCTTTCCTCCGAGAAATTTGAGGACCGGGTAAAGAAAATGCAGAAGCAGTTGGAAAAATGAATGTGTGGAATCGCTAAAATATTTCATCTCATAAATAAAAAACTTATGAGTGAGATCCTGCAACATGGCCGGCATGAGAAAACGGGGAATCGTAAACCGAATAAAAAGTTTATAAGAGTCGATCTCACACCAATGGTCGACCTTGGTTTCCTGTTGATCTCATTTTTTGTATTCACTACTTCAATTGCTCATCCCACTGCGATGAAACTTGTATTACCTGCTGACAGCGACTCGTTGGATTCGGGTGAAGTGCCGGCCAGCAAAACGCTTAATTTATTGCTTGGCGGTAACAATAAGATCTACGCATACAGTGGCAACTCGCTGGATGCGGTACAAGACCTCGGAGCTGATCCGAGGGTTCTGCGATCTGCACTCATGCAGAAAAAAAATGAAATCAGGATTCGCTATGGCAGCGATTCGGGCATTATAGTACTCATTAAACCAACGCCACATGCAACATATAGCAATGTTGTCGACGCGCTTGATGAAATGCAGATCTGCGCTGTTAAAACGTATCTGTTGATGGACCCTGACAAAACCGAGTTAGAAAAAATTCATGAATAATAGTTTCGTTTTTGCTGGTATACAAATTGAGTTGATTACATGCAAAATTTAATGGCAGTAAAATTTTTCGCCATCTTTGAGGCATTAATTTTATGCCTTCATTCTAAAAACCGCATGCATGAAACATGGTCTCCCACTGGTCCTGGTCTTGACTCTTGTACTTTCGCACGAATCGTACGCGCAAAAAATAAAGCATACTCATGACACCTCTTATTATGCCGTATATCCTGGTTCGCTGGTTCTGCGTTTGTATTACACAGAGAAATATTCCGGGGTAGAATTTCCATCAGCAGACAATTCAACCGAATTCAAATACAAACCCAATACTAACCAGGGCATAGGGCTCGGCTTTACCTATAATTATTTTTCGCTGAATCTTGCTTTTGGTCCCTCGTTTATGAACAACAATGAAGACAAAGGCAAATCGAAAGGCTTTGGACTCCAACTTCACGCCTATCCGCACAAATGGGCGTTAGACATTGTAACCGGTTTTAACCAGGGGTGTTATATTGATCCGCAGGGTTATGCAACTGCCGCTTCCAACACGTATTATTACCGGCCTGATGTTGATCTGAATTTTGCTGGCGTGGCCCTTTATCGTGTGCCGAATGGAGATAAGTTCTCTTATCATGCAGCCATGACGCAGAATGAATGGCAGAAAAAATCGTGCGGTTCCCTTCTTTATGGTGGCCAGGCCTACTACACCAAGCTCAAAGGGGATAGCAACCTTGTACCCAAAGAAGTTGCTTCATCGTTTAATGAGTCTATTGCAACGGACGTACACGTATTCGGAATAGGTGCGGGCGTGGGTTACGCATATACGCTGGTTGTAGCAAAACGTCTTTTTTTTATGGGGTCGTTGGTTGTAAATGCTAATTTGAATTTTTCTGGCGAAAGCGGTGACACTATCAGCGTAAACAGAACAACCTTAAATCCTGGAAGTATCTTTAAAGCTTCGGCGGGCTATAACGGTCAAAAATGGAACATCAGTGCAAACTGGACGGGCCTTTCGCTATCGTTTCCGAGCGCATCGGCCGAAGAAAACTATAACGTGCCTGCAGGAAATTTCAGATTTATCATCGCGCGAAGGCTAATGGTTGGAAAACACGGAGGCTAAGAAGGCGAATATCATTAAAAAAGTAACGGCATCCAATGGGTCCATTGCATGCCGTTACAAGATCTTTTGTTTATAGTTAATCACCTTCAGGTGCATGGCCCGTACTGTCGTGCCCTTCCTGTGCTGGCGCTTTAGGCATATCCCGCACATCGATCACTTCTATATCGAAGACGAGATTGGAAAAAGCAGGTATATCAGCACCCTGCGGCTGTGGCCCATAAGCGAGCATAGCCGGAACGAGTATTTTGCCCTTGCCACCTTTTCCAAAATACGGCAGGCCCTCATGCCAACCCTGGATAATGCCTGAGCGAAGATTTCCCACAGGAACGGGTATGGGGTCTGTATGTCCTTTGGAACTGTCCATGTTCGTGTCAAACACTTTACCGTTTGATGCCAGGTAGCCGCGATACATTACACTCGCCATTTTTCCTGAGTCGGCTTTTTGAGACTGATCACCCGGATTTTCAACAACAACATACGCTCCATTCTTTGTCTTTATTCCTTTGAGATTGTTCTTTGCCATATATCCCTCAAGAGATTTCACCTCCGAATTTTTTTCAGCCTCCATTGATTTATCGTAATCATCAAGCATCTGCTTTTCATCTTTAAATACTTTTTGAAGGTGCAACCTGCATTTTATCAATTGGCCTTTTACGAAAAGCGGATTATAGTCGGGAATGATCCCCTTTGATTTAAGAGAATCGATACTGATACTTATTTCAGCGCTGTCACCTTCATTCATCAAACCCAATACTTCCATATACGAATAGTCAGCACGCTTGCCGGTGTCAACCTGGTTATAAACCGGAATTCTGCCATAAGTTGTTTGCAGCACAGAGTCCCTGTCAACCAGAGTATATTCGATATTGAACTTAGCAAACTGGCCCGCTTTCGGTTTAATTGTGTCCCCTTTCCCATGAAAAATTTTATACGCCAGGCCAGACGGTGTTTTTTCATAATTAATATTACATGCAACCAAGCCCAAAGCAAATAATGCTGCGATTGTTGTTTTCATTTTTGTTTTGTTTATGCAAGTCGTGCTTGCCTTTATTGTGATTTAACGCGTTTATTGTAATTGCAATTCGTATTGTTTAATGATCTCTTTAAATCTTTGAATGTTTGCCTCCAGGCTGTCTGAGCTCCGGCCTCCCGCAGCATTCTTGTGCCCGCCGCCTTCAAAATGAGCGCGCGCAAATTCATTTACGTCGAAGTCTCCCTTACTCCTGAAACTCCACTTGCGCTCTTCTATCCGGTCAATCAGCAAAGCGCCGAGCTTTATTCCTTCGATCGTGAGCATATAATTTACGAGGCCCTCAGTGTCGCCGGTTTGAATTTCATACCTCAATATATCCCTCTTTGGAATAGCCATGAGCGCCGTGTTGTATTCATAAAATACATGCAAATGATGCAAAAGCGCATTACCTGTAAACCGCAACCGGTTCTCCAAAAAGTTATCGTAGATGTTTTCGTGGATGATACTATGCTGCAAGCCCAGTTGTTTTAAATGCATCACTACTTCGTGCGTATGCGCCGTTGTGATCGAGAATCTAAATGATCCGGTATCTGTCATGATACCGGTGTATATACAGGCTGCCATGTCCAGGTCTAACTTATCTGCGCGACCTGATCCGACAATAAAATCATAAACCATTTCACACGTGGAGCTTCTCGCAGCATCGCTTACGCCGTAATCAAAGTGCTCTTCGGTGGGTTGCTCATGATGATCGATGAGCACCTTTACACATCTTGCCCCGAGCAACAACGTTTCCATTCTTTTTGCACGATGCATGCTGTTGAAATCCAGGCAAAAAAGAAGTTCCGCGCCTTCAATGATCTCCCGGCATTTGTCTGTGTGCATCTCAAAATCGATCACCTCTTTGCAGCCGGGCATCCAATTGAGAAACCTTGCCCAATTGGTAGGTGAGATAACACACACCGCGTGGTCCAGGCTTTTCAGAAAGTGAAACAAAGCAAGTGCAGCGCCCATTGCATCCCCGTCGGGTTTTTGATGCATGGTAATTACTATCTTTCTCTGCCGGTCCAATAAGGGATAAAGATTCTTTATCGGCTGCATAAGGGCGGCAAAATTGCGGCTTTAAATGCATTCCTTCAAATCAATTTTGCTTTTTAAGAATGAGGCTGATCTGAAATCGCCTTGAAAAAAATATGAACCCTTACATTTGCGCTCATTTTTATAAACACATATGAGCAATCTTACATTTACAATGATAAAGCCCGATGCAACCTCTAAGGGACATACGGGCGCTATATTGGACCGCATTTTAAAAGCGGGCTTTAAAGTAAAGGCCATGAAATGGACCTGGTTGTCAAAAGAAAAAGCCGGTGCTTTTTATGCGATCCATAAGGAAAGGCCATTCTATTCAGAGTTGGTTGCATTCATGAGCAGCGGACCAATTGTGGCGGCAATCCTTGAAAAAGAAAATGCAGTCGCCGAATTCAGAAAACTGATCGGAGCAACCAATCCGGCACAGGCTGACGAAGGCACGATACGAAAAGATTTTGCAGCTTCTGTAGGCGAGAATGCAGTGCACGGGAGTGATAGCGACGAGAATGCAATCATCGAATCAAACTTCTTTTTTTCCGAGTTGGAACGCTTTTAAAATCAGTTCAATAAAAAAATTTGTGGCATGATTTTTTCCTGCTACCTTCGTTTTTTAAGGGTTTAGGGTTGAAAAAAGGGGCGACGATTCTTCGTCAGCCCCAATTTTATTTTAAGACACCGTATAAACTGCCTCCTTTATCAAATAATCTATCAATCTTCTTTTCTACGGCCGGATCTTTTTCCAAAACAGGTGCATGATGCGGCTTTATCCGCGCATCAAAAAGCAGGTTTGTGCAGCCCCAATGCTTATTTTCATAAAAGCTGTTCAGCCCATGAATGTCGTGCGAAGGATTGCAGCGCGTGAACGTCACCCACAGAAAATTTCGTAATGATTGCGCCGTGAATGTTGAATCGTCGGAGATCACGATCATGGGACAAGTCGTTAATTCGCCTGTCCGTCCCAGTAACTGTTCGTGCAAAGAATTTATTTCTTTTAAAGCGTCATTATAACTCAGGAATTTTTTTGCCTGGAGACAGACAATGCCTGGTAATGCCAGTGTCGGACGTTCGAAAAACTGCAATTGCGAAAGCACCGGCGGCACATCTGTGCACAGATCTCTCATCTCCTGACCATATGCGGCAAGAACGACTTTGCTGCCTGAATTGAGCTCCGTGCCGGAATAATCCAGCGTATCGATGGTAGTGTTTGTATAAAAATGAATATCCCTGGCCAGGTCGATCCTCTTTAAGATGTGCGCGAAGAATTGTTCAATATTTTTCGTTGAGATCTTATTCGTGTCATCAGCACTAATAAATAAGAATTTAGCCAGGCTAAGCTGGCCGGTCCCCAAAATATGATTTGCAATGGTAAGTATTTCTGCCGGCTGTTTTGTTTGATTGAACGGTGTGTATCTCTCACTACCGATGGCGAGCAATAACGGATGCACGCCTGCGGCATCAACTGCATTTAATTCTTTCAGGCCGGGAATTTCTTTTTGTATCACATCACCCGTCAGTTCGTGAATCAGCGCACCGAACGCGGTGTCTTCCTGCGGCGGTCGACCGACCACGGTAAATGGCCAGATAGCATTTTTTTTCGCGTACACTTGATGAACGTGCATCACTGGAAACGGATGTTTCAAACTGTAGTAGCCCAAATGATCTCCAAACGGTCCTTCGCGTTTGTTGTCCTTTTCATACACATTTCCTGTGATAACAAAATCGGCATCTGTGCTTATGCAGAAATCATCTTTATAACAATATCGGAACCTTCTTCCTGCTAGCAGGCCCGCAAACATGATCTCGCTCAAGCCTTCAGGCAACGGCATTACCGCAGCAAGGCTGTGTGCCGGCGGGCCGCCTACGAAAACACTTACGCGCAATGGCTTACCTGCAGCATTGGCCTTTGTTTGATGAACGCCAATGCCACGATGGATCTGGTAATGAAGCCCAACTTCTTCATTTAATTTATAATCATTCCCCGTCAGTTGAATACGGTACATGCCCAGGTTTGAATGTTTGATGCCTGGCTGTTCCACATCCTCCGTGTAGACCTGTGGCAACGTCACAAAAGCACCACCGTCCATCGGCCAATGCTTAATTAAAGGCAATTCAGTTATCCTGATTTGATTCGCCAGTACCGGTTTGTCTGAGGGGTCTTTCAATGGGAGCGCAGAAAAAAGATCTCTGCCGGTCCGCAAAGAAATTAACGGCTTTCGCAACAAAGACAGGGGATCTTCGCGCAACTGAATTGCGCCTCTCACTTTTTTTAGCTCGTTTTGAAATATGAACTTGCTCCGTTCGAGTGTACCAAAGATATTTGACGCCGCTCTGTAGGCTGAACCTTTTACCTGTTCAAATAATAGTGCAGGTCCGTGGGCCTCGTGAACACGCAAATGAATTGCTGCCATTTCAAGGTTCGGGTCGACCGTTTCCTTAATCCTGACTAAATGCCCATTACTTTCAAGATGTAATAAACATTCTTCAAGCGATTGATATGTCATATGAAAAACCAGTTTGACAAATGCAAACCTATGAATCGATGGTTAATTGTCCATTGATGTTTAAAGCAGAACCATAAACGAGCGCGGTTAGTGTAACTAGTGAACTTTTTTTGGACACGCGATGGATTTACCGCCGTGCCTGCTGCCGCCGCTATTACCTCCGAACAGGGGATGTTCAGGAAAAGTATAAGTAAAGGTGAACATAGAGGTATAAAAATTGTCATTCTGGCCAGGGTTACCGCGGATCTTATCAGATGGAAATGGTAGCGTTGGATCTATCTCATCTCCTCTGAATGAAAGGTCCACGGGAAGTTGTCCGCGCGCTTTGAACAATTCCGTTTGATCCGGGTATTCCTTGCTTACATCATCGAGGTAATCGGTAAATAAAAGACGGCTGTTGAATTCAAGTCCAAGCATGATGCGCGGCGACACTTTGTATTTGATGCCGATTCCAAACGGATCCTCGATTTGTGTCAGTGAATAAAATTTCCGGTCGGGATATAGCGCAAGCCCCTGCCCTTCGGTTCCCAATGGTTGCAGATAAACTTTCGTATTCCCGTTATAAGTATACGGGTTAAAATGAAACAGCGCGATGCCGGCAAAAACATAAGGAGTAAACTTCCTGGTTTCATTGAGCAGCAAAAAGTCGTACTGCAGGCAAAAGCTGAATTCTGTGATATTTGATGTGAAGTTCAAATTGCGCGACTTGTACAGGGTGCTTTGTTTGTCGTCTGCGCTCACTCTGCCAAATACAAGCCCCGTTCGAAGGACAAAATGGTCCACCTGGTAGGCAAGTGAAGCGCCGACCGTAGGATGCGTTAAAGTAAAACTATAGGTCTTGTCCTGCAGATCTCCACCGTAATTCATAAGTCCGGCGGACAACTGTAAGCTTAATTGCTGGGCGGGCAGGGTGTTTTGAAAAAGAATAGAAAAAATTATCAGTAAAGGTATCCAGTGCTTCTTCTTCACCATTTATCTGACTGTTTTTATGAATAACGCTTAAAAGCGAAAATTATTCCAACTATAGTTGTATTTATAAAAAACCGTCTGCAGATGGCAGACGGTGCAAGTATGTATTCTTGAAATTAGGTTTAGAAAGGTCGGGTGGACTGGATTCGAACCAGCGACCCCTTGCACCCCATGCAAATGCGCTACCGGGCTGCGCCACCACCCGAATATTTTTATTTATCTTTTTTCGTGGTGCAAATTCGCTACTCCCGATTTGATCGGGACGCCACCACCGGAATATTTTTATTGTCCGTTACTCCCAATTTTGATCCCGATTGATCGGGACACCGCCCGAATGTTTTATTTTATCTTTTTTGCGCAGCACCACTAAAAATCTATAAAGGACACGCAAATAAAATATTTTACATCAACAGGAATTTCAAAGAAAAAAATTCATTTACCGCAATTTTTCGTTTTTGCATTGAAACCGAAGTCGCGATACGCGCAAATGTAAAAGCCTTTTTATAAAATTCAGGTTATATTTGACAAATTTTGCATACTGCAATGAAGATATTACTGCAACAGGTTTCAATTGCAGATCCTTCCTCTCCGCATAACGGGCAAATCAAAGACATTTTAATTGTTGACGGCGTTATTGAAAAGATTCACGATCATATCGACAGTGAAGACACAACAATATTTCAGCAGCCGCATGTACAAGTTTCACCCGGTTGGGTGGATATTTTCACGCACGCATCTGATCCGGGATTTGAATTTAAAGAAACACTTGAAACATGCGCCGCGGCAGCCGCGGCCGGTGGTTACACCCGGATCTTTACAATTCCGAACACATACCCATTTGTCGACAATAAAGCGCAGGTTGAGTACATCACCCAAAAATCCAGATCGTTGCCTGTGTATGCACAACCGCTCGGAGGCATATCAAAAAAAGGAGAAGGCAAAGAGCTTGCAGAAATGTATGATATGCGGCAGTGCGGCGCCGCAGCATTTACCGACGGCTTGAACCCATTGCAGTCGGCGGGTTTGCTGGTGAAGGCTCTGCAGTACGTAAAAACTTTTGACGGCGTAGTTATCCAATTGCCGCAGGATAAAAGCATTAATGCGCATGGATTGATGAATGAAGGAATAACGTCAACGAGACTTGGCCTGCCCGGCATGCCGGCGATCGCGGAGGAACTCATGGTGGCAAGGGATATTGAAACTGCACAATACACAGATTCGGAGCTGCATTTTACCGGCATCAGCACTGCCAAATCGCTGGGATGCATAAAAGAAGCACGGATGCGGGGATTGAAGATCACCTGTTCTGTTACACCCTATCACTTATTTTTTTGCGACGAGGATCTACACGCTTATGATGTGAACTTAAAAGTTAATCCCCCGCTACGCAGTCGAACCGATATGGTCGTGCTTCGAAAAGCAGTGGAGGAAGGTGACATTGATTGTATCGCGTCGCATCACATTCCGCAGGATTGGGACAACAAAACATGTGAGTTTGAATATGCGAAGTTTGGAATGATCGGGCTACAAACCTGTTATGCAGCAGTAACGACTGCCTGTCCGAATCTTACTTCCGAACAAATTGTAAAATTGTTCTCAACAAATGCGAGGATGATATTTGGTTTGGACAGCGCAACCATCAAGGAAGGAAATGCCGCAGAACTCACATTGTTTAATAACGAACAACACACTTTCAAAAAGGAAGAGATCAAAAGCAGATCGCAAAATTCAGCGTTTATCAATCTTAGTTTAACAGGCAGTGT
>DASQJI010000160.1:0-7979 GCA_035631175.1 Parafilimonas sp. | reverse complement strand
AATGGAATTGCCCAGGAAAACACCGAGGAGTTCCTGAAAACTATTGACTGCTATGTAATGGGTTCGCGGACTTACGAGCACGCTGTGGAACTTTCAGCATCTTATGGGTGGGCTTACGGAGACACGCCGACTGTTGTACTTGCTCACAGGAAATTGCCGGTTAAGAGAAACAACATTGAATTTTATGCCGGCGACTTGAACATACTTGTCAATCAACTAAAGGCTAAATACAACAATGTTTGGGTTGTTGGCGGGGCAGTCGTGGCGAAGGATTTTATTCGGTTACAACTCGTTGACGAAATAAGATTATCAATTTTGCCTATCATACTGGGTGACGGAACATTATTTTTCGACCAGTTGCAAAGCGAACAAGCATTGCACCTGAAAGATGTGATAGGATACAAAAGTGGAATGGTTGAGTTGTGTTATGAACTAAAAAAATAAACCTGCGTCAGAATTCACTATCGACTGATTGATGATTTTGTTTTCACGCGTTCAGAGAGGAACGTTTGCGGCGTTCGTCACACATGATCGTTCAATTAAGTTAACTTCATGCAGTTCTTAGACGCCACGCGAATAAAAACCAGGACAAAATGAATAAAGAGGTGGAGGAATATAATAATGCTCAATCGGCTGGTGATAAACAAATATGCAACCTGCTGTCAGCCGAGATCAGCCGGAATTTGCCCGAGGCAGAAAACAAAATCTGGCACGCTCACCCGGTTTGGTTTCTGCATGAAAATCCTATTGTTGGATACAGCAAATTGAAAGATTGTATCCGGTTACTGTTTTGGAGCGGACGATCGTTTGATGAGGATGCTTTACAAAACGAAGGCACTTTTAAGGCGGCTGAGATCCGTTACACCTCCGCAAGCCAAATAAATAAGGATGACCTGAAACGCTGGCTTGCAAAGTCTCGCCAAATTCAATGGGATTACAAGAACATCGTTAAACGCAAAGGCAAGTTAGAGCGATTGCAATGATCATTGAAAATTGAGAATTGAATACTGAATATTTTTAAATCAGCACAATCAAAAGACGGTTCTCAATACATCACTGTTCAATCCTGCCAGCTCTCTATAACAAAAACCCAACCCTGCATGCATTAAAAATCATTTAAGCATTCCGCCCAAATTTCCTGCAGCGCCTTTGAGTGTATCCTGGATGTTTCCGCCGCTTATCGCAGAATCAATCGGCTGATGCATTGATTCCGGCAGTTTTGATTTTATGAAATTCACGACTGTTTCAACAGCTGTTTGTGCTTTCCCGGCATCCAAACCTAATTTTTGTTGTAAAGACTGAATGATTTCTTGCATAAGAATGTCTTTTAGCTATGACCACGAAATGAATGCAAATTTGATGCGAGTCTTTACTCGCTCACAATTATTTTTTGTTTGTAAGTGTTCGGCCCATACTCGATCAGGATGAAATATATTCCAGGTGTGAGGTTGGGCAACCAGAGTTGCTGCGACTGAAAACTCATTTTCTGTTTTTGTAAAACTGTCTTTCCTGAAGCGTCTGCAAGGGTCATGTTCATCGTTTCAATATCATGATGGGTTTGTATTACCGATACGTTGATGCTGTTTTTTACGATCGTTGGATACACTGATATGCGCGCATCGCTTATGTTTACTGCTGAAATGTTTTCGCTGTTAACCGCGTTGACAATCTCTTGCAACGTAGGGTTCGCAGTTGAAAGCACTGTGAAGTATCCAACGGCAGTAACACCAGTTCTCTTCCTTGTTCTTACCGTAGTGCCCGAGGCGAGTCCCGCTGTTGCTGCATTATAATCCCACGCCGTACCGGTATATCTTACTACCATACATTTTGAAGAATCAAATCCTGTCAATTGGTCGCCGTTTGCCGGGTACCACTGCGCTTCGAGAATTGCATTCATACCGCCAGCAACGCCTTCCTTCACAAGCCAGCTCACATCAATTCCTCCATGTGTTATCGCATTTCCCGTACCACCATTTAACAATGCATGCTGCAGGCAGCGCACAGAATAATTATCTGCGCTTCCTGATTCAGTTATTGAAAGTGGGTTGTACGTGGACTTATTAAAGCCAACAGGAAAAGTGAATCTTTTGTTGCCGACATTTATTTTCTTGAGGAAGCCGGAGTCATTCGTGATAAAATATTTTGTCTCATCATACCCGGTTATTTTACAGTTTGAATCAAGCGTAAGTGTGGTCTTGTTTAGCTGCACCCAGTTTTTCGAGGACGAAAATTGGATCGTGTCCAAAACCTTCAGTGCGTCCAGCATGTTTAGGATCCCATTAGAATTTTTACTGAGCTCCAGATCGTATACACTCGCGCCGCCGGACGTGATATCAGAATTACCTTTTCCAAAAAATATAAGCCGCGATTTGCCCGCCGTGTAGGTGCCTGAATTTTTCCAATTGCCCTGTAACTTATAAATGCCATTCCCTGCGAACGTGCACCCGGTGTTGTTAGTGATGAACGAATCCGAAACAATGGAGCCATTGTTCGTTACAATGCCTCCAACAGAATTTTGAAAACCTTGTTTACTGTATAAAATTGCACCGCTTTTTATCGTGATCTGTGCGCCTTTGTTGGTAAACTGCGCAATACTACCGGCGGAAGAAAGAAGCGGGCTGCAAAAAACTATTATGCGTATATAATTTTTCATGTCTTGCTTTTTTAATGTTTCTATTCAAAACAGCGCTAGTCTTATTCTGGCCATAACGGGATAAGTTCTGCGTTAGCGCGTTTCAAACTTTCTCATTGAGGAACAAGCACGACGAATAGCCGGCCATGCCTCACTGAAATATCCGGCCCATTGTGAACGCCCGCACTGGTTTCGAAAGTGTAAGTGCCTGGTTCGACATCGATCATTGTGAGTCCGGTTGTTAATGATCCATAAGCGCCGTTACCGCAGCTTCCATCTGCATCGACCTTCGCGTAGGCAACCGGATTTCCGTTTTTGTAAATAGAAGTGACTACCCAAAAATTTGTAGCACTACAGCCAGCACACGAAGTCGTTACACCGTGAACCGATGTACTAATTATCAGCTTTGCATTTGTAGTTACTGTTATCGTATAATCGGTCTTTCTCATTCCCGGCAAAGCAATGTTCCCATTCGTGGTCGCCTTCACCTCATTTGTCTGCTCTATCTGCGAGGTGTTATCGAATAAAAAACTGGACAAGGTGCCCCATGTTGGTGAACTGCCGGAACCACCGGACTTCAATACTTGGCCGGAAGTGCCGGTATTACCATTTACTGCAAAGGCTCCGTTCGCCTTAAAACGGAATTTCTCCGTGAGCCCTGTGCCCGTCTGGTCGTAACCAAACGCGATGTCTGCAAACGGATTGTCGGAATAGATCTGCAGTAAGTTTGCCTGAACGGCAAATCCCACATTTCCTGTGGCGCCCGGATATAACGTAATTTTTTGGCCTACATAAGGGGGAAAAGTTAGCGGAGTATTTGGACTGGTCCAGCCAATGCCCACGTTCCCGTTTTGATCTATTACCATCCGGGTTGCGTTTCCGTTGGTGCGGAATTGCAGACCGTTTGGATCAGACGCATTGTTATAAACGATGCCACCTGCCGCAATGTTTGAAGGATTGCCAAACAGCAATGCGCTTTCATTTCCGTTGGGTGTAATAATATTCGCGTAGGTGTTGCCACTGCCTTCAATAAGTATTCCCGGAAAATAACCGCCGACATACCCGGATGAGCCATTGAAAACATGCAGCTTTGTACCGGGAGCACTTGTACCTATGCCCACATTTCCGTTTCCCTTTACGCGCATTGTTTCAGAAAAACTTGCACTACTGCCAGAGCCAAACGCTATGTCAGCATCCGATATGTCCGTGTGAATTTGGAGCAGGTAGCTTTGCAATCCGAATCCATAGCTTGCACTGCCATTCGTCCACAACGAAATTTTATCTCCGGCTGCATTCGCGAATGACAATGGAAAGTTGGGTGCCGCATCTCCGATCCCAAGGTTTCCATAAAAGTATCCATTGCCGGTTGCCCAATTTGTATAGAATCGCGGAGTGCCATCGGAGTAGCGATATTCGAGTTGAGAAGCGCCATAATACAGGCCTTCTGAAGAGGCCGAATGCTTCATAAGATATTGCGCCGAGTTGACAAATAGATTGGAATTCTTCCAAACGATTTTTCCTGTAGCAGAATCGTACGTAGTGAAATGGCTTGCGCCTCCAACACGCTGGCCACCTTTAACATCAAGCGTAGCCTGCGGGTTTGTTGTATTGATGCCAACATTTTGTGCCACACAATTTGTGACGATCAATGTAGCACACGAAACGGCGATCGTGAGTGTAAACATCTTTCTCATAAAAGAATTTTAATGTTAAGAACAACAGGGCTGTAAGACTCAGGGCTTACTTTGGTTGAAGTGTTAATGATCGTGCAGTACTGCGCGATGCGTTACGTTTCGACAGTAGTAAGTGATTGCCAGCGATAAAACTGTTGCGATAATGGTTGCAATAATTGTTGTAAGGAACTCATGCTCATCAATGATAATTCAGCAACCTTATTATTATGTGTTTTGTTGCGCGCATCGTTGTGTTCTGACAGCTCAAATTTCATGAAGACAACTCATACTGAAGGAACGTAAACAAATGTAGACTATATTCAACCACTAAACATCCCCTAAACGCGGGATTTCTGGTTGGAAGACTCTCCTCGGAGAGTTGAAGATTTGATAAATTTGTCCTTCTTCAAGATGGTTGGCAGTAAGATTTCTCCACCGTACTATGCCGTCATTTCGACGTTAGGAGAAATCTGAACACATTCTGAACGAGATTTCTCATTCGCAAGTAAATCTAACAGACACAAAACAATGTGCACTTGCTCGTTCGAAATGACGATCGCGTTGTATTTTCTAAACTACTTTGCCGTCATTTTAACGTTAGTTCGAAAAACGCCAGGCGAATCACAAGTGTAAATATCCTTTTCATGACAAATTTGTTTTTTGAAGAGCAGTTAAGTCAGAAAAATGCTTTCGATGAAAATGAAATATGATTTTTGGATTTTGGTTATTAGTTTTTTTGGGACGCCAAGAACACGAAGGAGACACGAAGCACACAACGCATTGAAAATTTCTAGTCTTATCAAAAATTATTTGTGGGCAGGAAGCATAAGAGCAAGCATTGAAAAAAAAGTGCGCTCTTATTAAACGTCGTTGTACCCGTTGTGGTTCGTCGTGATCTTCGTGTCCCTTGTCGGCCCAATGAGAGCAATGGCCCTGCACGTCGTTAATCTATTTTCCATTTAAGATGCTCGATCGCAAAAACCAGCGCACATCACCACATCGGATGATTTTGTGAATATTTGTTTTACCTGGTCAAAATCATTTGCTTCGTATCGATCAGCTTTCCATCCACGTACAACGAATATTGATAAGAAGCCCCAGCAGTTAAGCGAGAAGAAAAATTTACATTTCCCTTGCCGTGCCCGGAAAGATTGATGTTTTGTATTGTTTTTCCCAGCTCATCAATCACAATAATTTTTGCTGAAGAATATTGTTGCGGCAAATTGTAGTTGATGGTTGTTGTGTGATTGAAGGGATTTGGAACGTTTTGAGAGAGAGAAGATGACTGTTGACTGTTGACCGTTGACAGGTTGCCACCTGCGGATGCATGATTCGTGGTCATCATCGCTCTTAATTCATCAATTTGTTTTTGGAGATCATTAAGTTTCTTACCCTGCTCAGCGTTCTCAATTTTCAGATTTTCAAATTGAGACATTTTCAAAATGAGATCATCATTAGATTTGGATAATTCCTGTACGGCTTTCACCAGGGGCACGACTAATTTTTCGTAAGAAAGACTCCAGTTGTCTGTAGGATTTTCAGGCGCGTGAACGCCGTTAAAATCATAACCGCTTTTCTTAACGGCCTCGGCTACTTCCTGTGCTATAAAACCGGATTCTTTTATGGCTGAGGCTTTTGCTGCAGATGTTTTATCGATTTGTTTGAACCGCTTTTCTTTAAGACTGTCCGGATAATTCTGCATCAGAAATTCGTCAAACTTGTTTGCATCGAAATTGTAAGTAAGAGGGCGCAGCAGTTTTATAAATTCCAGACCCTTTACGTCTTCTTTTATGTTGTTCTTAAAACGACCGTCAGAGAGAGTCCACCAGCCGGCGTTCGATTCAACTAACGTGATGGCGCTATTTCCAATCCTCACCTTATTGCTGGCACTAACAATGGCATTGTATCCAATCGCAGTTGCGTTTGCTAAATTGTCTATTGAGACGTCTGCATAAGCACCAAGGGCAGTGTTGCCAGAGCCTGTGATGTTACTAGTTAGTGTGTGATAACCGGATGCGGTATTTTGGCTTCCTGTTGTATTGCCATACAGGGCCGTTACGCCATTCGCAGTATTCCAGTGCCCTGTGTTGTTGTAAAAAAGCGCCCCATAGCCGTCAGCCGTGTTATCGTTTCCTGTGGTGTTGTAATGAAGCGCTTGAAATCCACTCGCCGTATTTATACCTCCAGTAGTGTTATGACCAAGCGCCTGATAGCCGCTTGCGGTATTGAAGCCTCCGCCGGTGTTGGCATATAGCGATTTGGAACCAATGGCGGTATTTCCTAATCCGGTTGTGTTACGAAGCAATGCCGAGTCGCCAACGGCTACAAGATTCGATTGGGTCGTATTAGAATAAAGTGCGTCTGCGCCGATTGCAACGTTACTGTATCCTGAGGTGTTCGAAAAAAGAGCATTATATCCGTTTGCAGTATTGCCAAAGCCGTCGGTGTTAAAATAAAGCGTCTCGTATCCGTTTGCAGTATTAGCAGCGCCTGTTGTGTTCGAGTAAAGCGAAGTTTCTCCGTTTGCAGTATTGCCAGACCCTGCGGTGTTCGTATAAAGCGCCCGATATCCGTTCGCGGTATTGGAGTTGCCGATTGTGTTGTTATAAAGCGCCTGGCGACCTACCGACACATTATAGGGTAGGTTCCCGGTACCCAGGCCTACCGTAATGCCGTTTATAAGCGCATCACCGTTAACATCCAGCTTAGCAGCAGGGACAGTTGTTCCGATACCGACATTGCCACTTAAGTAAGCATTTCTCCACATCATGGAGGAGGAACCCAGATCAATTGAATTCGTTGTACCCGGAAGGAGGCTTTGATTTACTGCAGTCGGGGTTTTCAAATTAGATAGAGTTGTGTTGACTCCCTTTGTGGAAATAGGCGTCCACGCAGTTCCGTTGTAAAAATAAAAGCCGGGCGTATTGTTAGTTTGGAAGATCATCAACCCGGTTGCAGGGCTAACAATAGCGTTGCGCTGTGCTTGCGTCATGCGTGGAATTAAAATGCCTTTTGATGTTGAAGTGATGTCGAGCGACGCAGATGTATTTGGGGTAAGCGTCCCAATACCCGCAGCGCCTGTGGAAGGGAAAATATTTGTTTGTGCTTTGACGTCAATGTCAATAAAAAACAGTGAGATCAACAGGACAAAAAAATTTTGTGTAGATGTTTTCATGAAACATAATTTTTTGTTTCGAAAAAATTTATAGGGCATCAACCCGGTAACGCTGCGCATCATTGCCCGCTGACAATTATTTTTTGGTTATGGCTATTGCCTCCATACTGGATGAGCATTATATATGCGCCTGATGGGAGATGCGGTAACGATAACTGTTGCGATTGAAAATTTATTTTCTCTTTTCGCAAAACAGTTTTTCCGGCTGCATTCATGATGGTCACATTCATAGTCTCAGTGTCTTCAGCCGCTTTCGATACAGATATGTTGACACTGCGTTGTACTATGGTTGGGTAAACAAGTATCCGGACGCCCGTTGTAACCTGCTGCATACGATTCTCGCTATTAGCTGTCGTAATTGAACCTTGCAGTGTTGGGGTAGCAGTTGAAAGAACTGTGAAATAACCAAACGCAGTAATACCGCTTCGTCTCTTTGTTTTTACAGTTGTGCCGTATGCGGGCCCTGCCTGCGCCGCACTAAAATCCCAGCCTGTGCTCT
>DASQJI010000159.1:0-10726 GCA_035631175.1 Parafilimonas sp. | reverse complement strand
CCCGGTTACTTATTTTTCTTTCACGCATCTATCTTTGAGCGGATGCAGCCTGTTGTTCAAACGAGGAATCTCTCGAAACATTATCGGAATATCAAAGCTGTTGATGAGTTGTCTTTCACAGTGCAGCAGGGTGATGTATATGGTTTCCTCGGTCAGAATGGTGCCGGGAAGTCGACAACGATCCGTATGTTGCTTACACTCGTGCAACCTACAAAGGGAGAAATAGAATTGTTTGGAATGAAGCTGCATGCGCACCGGAAACAGATCTTACGCCGCATCGGCGCAGTGATCGAGAAACCTGACGTGTATAAATTCTTATCCGCGTATCATAACCTGCGGTTGTTTGCACGTATGAGCGGTGTTGACCCGGCGGAGAAAGAGCTGATGCACCAACTGGACATGGTAGGTTTGGCAGACCGTGCGCATGACAAGGTAAAAACTTACAGCCAGGGAATGAAACAGCGGCTTGGCATCGCCATTGCTTTAATTCATGATCCGCAACTTATCATTCTCGATGAACCGACAAATGGTTTAGACCCGCAGGGAATCGCTGATATACGCAACCTGATATTGCACCTGAGCCGCGACTTAAAAAAGACGGTGGTGGTGTCTTCCCATTTACTCAATGAAATGGAGCAAATAGCAACGCGGTTGTTGATCATCGATCGTGGTAGGAAACTTGTTGAAGGAACAACGACCGAATTGTTTGATCCATCACGGATGCTTTTGGAACTCGATACACTCGATAATAAAAGTGCGCTGACATTATTGGAAAATAGCCAGTGGCAAAAGTGCCTGCAGCCGGAGCGTAACAATGTTTTGTTGCTGAAAATGCATCGTAACGACATCCCGGATTTTCATATCTGGCTTGTGCAGCAAAATATAAAGATCATTTCCCTCCAGTCACGGCATTCACTCGAAGATTATTTTTTACAGGTAACAAGCGGTACACAACATGTGGCAACTTTTGCAAATTGAAGTTTACAAAATTTTCAAGCGGCCGCGAACGTACATCGCTTTTGGGGCGATCGGCGCCTTGATATTTATGGTGCAGTTTGGCCTGAAGGTGGATGGACAGCAATATGCCGATTTTATGTTGCGAAGTCTTGGCGGTTTCGATGTGCAGGGCAAACTAATTAATGGCTACATGGTATGTTATATCATCCTGCAGTTAATGTTGGTGCATGTACCATTGCTCGTCACTTTAATATCTGCGGACATGATCTCCGGTGAAGCAAACATGGGCACGCTTCGGCTGATGTTTGCAAAACCGTACAGCCGAACGCAGATCTTATTTGCAAAATTTTTCGCCACTTGCATTTACACTTTATTGTTGCTCATCTGGGTTGCGATCCTCGCATTGCTTTTAAGCATGTTCCTTTTTGGAACTGATGACCTGTTTCTGATGAAAACCGAGTACATCGTGCTGATAAAACAAGACGATGTATTTTGGCGGTACTGCCTTGCGTTTTGCTATGCATTCGCGGCGCTGGTCACCGTGGCTGCCGTTGGTTTTTTTCTTTCGGTATTTGCAGAAAATTCCATCGGCCCTATCGTTGCCACTATGAGTCTCATTGTTTTTTTCACAGTGATAGGCGCCCTCGATCTCCCGGTGTTTCGCGTAATAACGCCCTACCTTTTCACTACACATATGGTGACCTGGAAAGAATTTTTTGACGAAAAAGTGAATGCAGATAATGAGGCTATTGCCGGCAGCATACAAAACCTGCCTCAAATATTTCATTCCCTCATTATTCTTTTCGCTCATATAATTGTCTTGTTGAGCGCATCGGTCTGGTTTACAAATAAAAAAGATGTGCTGAGTTGAAACCGCCGGGAGGTATTTTTGCCCAGCTGTTAAAAAGAATAGCTTCTGCAAAAAATTATTTTAGTTTCGCGGCAATTCGTATTTTTAAAAACTGATCCCGCTGCATACCGAAAAGGAACGTTGCTTTTTATGAGTGTCAACAATAATGATGTAACCATTTTAACCTTTGAATCGCTGCCATACAATTCTAAAACTCAACTGCTGTATAAGGAAGGCATATATGTCGGCAAACGGGCATTGAATGGTCTTACTGCCGTGCTGTACCAGGTGCACAGCTTTTATGTCGAAATATTTTTTATGCAGTATCGCAGGCAGGTAAAATGTTTTCATGTAAGTGAGTCCACCCACATCCTCAACCCTTACCTGGATCAAATTGAGGTGAATGAATTGATATTGGTTTGAATTAAAAATTGCATTATCAAACAGCAATAATAAGCCAGCCCTTATGATGGAAAGCATGTACAAAAAGAACATTATCCTGTATGCAGACGATGACAAAGACGACCAGCAGTTGGTCCAGGAAGCATTTGAACGATATGCGTCAAATGTGAAGATCATACTGGCCGACAATGGTGTTGAAGCCCTTGATTATTTGAACAGTCTTCTTCCTATCGAGCCGGCGCCCTGCCTGATCATCCTTGACATAAATATGCCCCGCGTGGATGGCAAAGAGGCGCTGGTACAGATCAGGAAAACGGAACGGTTCGCTCACATCCCGATCATTTTATTTACTACCTCCTCACAGCCGCAGGATAAGATGTTTGCGGCAAAACACAAAGCTGGCTTCATCACAAAACCCATCGATGGAAATCAAATGCGCTTGATCGCGGATATATTTATCGATCATTGTTCCGACGAGATCAAAAGATCTATCAGGGTTGCGCAGTAGAGTGAACCAGGCAAATATTTGGAGCTCCTGCTTTCTGCACATCACATTAGTACTTTTGCCGGATGAAAAATGACGACGATGAAAAGAGACGGCTATTGCCTTACGTGATCGCTATTATTGTTATTGGTGCTGTGATCATTATCGCCGTTGTTGACTGGCTGTTTAGTTTGTAGCTCGTCCAGCGGGTATCAAGCAAAAAGTCCTGCGTTCTTACGGCGCAGGACTGATGAAAGTTTAAATTACAGACCCCTAACTTTTTGTATCCTTCGGAACAAACAAAGGCTGTACGGTGTACCAGGCAACGGCCGGGAAAAATATCATGGGTACGGCCAAACCCGGAAATAATTCCGGAAACTCAATATCAAGTGGCAGCGTTAAAGAGATCGGAATGATAACGCATGCAAAAGAAGCAATGGAAAAAACAAAATTGAATATCACTTCGCCTTTCTTTTTCATCGATACCTGCAGAATCCAAAACAGAAAAGCTGCGAGCAGGCAAATGATCGCATTCAGGCCGATAACACTTGTCGTGTTAAGCACCTTTGAAAAATCTGCCTCGGTTGCGAAAAAATAAATGCGCGTGTAAATGATGGCCGCCACGGAGGCAAGCACGGCTGCCGTGATCGCATGAAAAAATATCTTCTTAAACATTTTTTATTGAGTAACGGGAACAGAAATGTCAACCTTGAACGTAGCTGCGCCGTGGTTAGGCTCTGCCGTGTTGATGTTATAATCCATGCGATTTACTTCAAAACTTCCGGCAAAAACATTGTTCTGAAAAGTGAAAGGAATGGAAACTTCTTTTTGCACACCATGGAGTTCGAGAATGCCTTTTGCTTCGTAGCCGGATGCGGTCTTTGAAATAGCCGATGACGTGAATTTTATCAACGGATATTTTTCGGCGTCAAACCACATAGCGCTTTTGGCGTGCGTATTTTTCATTCCGTTGCCGGTGTTGATGGTAGCGACGTCGATACTCACATCAAATTTGGAAGTCTCAAGATTCGCCGGATCAAAATTAACCGTGCCTTTCAGACCTTTAAATTCCCCCGACGGATCTCCGCCGTCAAATTTTACCGAATAGTTGTCTGCTATCGTCCAATTCTGAGATTTAATAACCGTGAACGCGGAAGCAGCCATGATCATAATCGCTGCCGCTGGATAAATAAGTTTTTTCATATAAAATTTTTGTTTGAGATAATCGACGGTAAAACTATCGAGCCGGGCACATTCACATAAAAAAAATAGATGACACGGAAAAATGTTGCGACAAAAGGCACGTTTTATAGTTGGCGCACTCATCACGCGCAAACGATACGAGGGAAACACAATAAAAAAGGCCGGCCCAATGTGGGACAGCCTTTTTCATCTAAACTCTTAAACTTACTATTGTTTATCTTTTACTTTCAATATTTGCCCGTCAGCCGTCACATGCACCTTTAGTTTTTCGTCGCCTTTCGTCATTTTTACGTCATACCTCGTTCCACCATTATACCTGTCTTCGTCCACCTTTACGATCGTGAAGCCATTGTAAGCGTCCTGCAGGGACTTAAGTGCTGGTGCGGGCAACTTGTCGCTGCTGATCGTATTTGTGGTCATGACCCATTCACCCGTTGGGCTGTACCAGGTCACGTATTCAGTACCGTCTGTGTTGTAGGTTACGTAATAATCAGAGGGGTCGTATAGTCCCGGGTATGTGTCAGTAAATTCATCATCTTTCATGTCTTGTACTTTGTACCAAACCACGTTGGTAGCCTGCGGATATTTTGCCTGGAAAGTAACCCGCACATTGTCGGGCACTACAACCGTGTCTTTGCCCGCGATGGTAACCTTACTGCCGGACGGTCCGGGAGCTGCGGCGAATCCAAAGGTTGTAAGTGAGCTGAGCATTATTGCCACTGTCGCAACAACAACGCAATTCTTAAGAGTCTTCATAAAATCGATTTTTAGTGAAAAAATAATCGAGAATTTTCAACCGCTTTTATTCATAATGTATGCCAAACAACGGTTGATCTCTATAAAAATCCTCATCTTTTTCGTTTCTGTTTTTCGTCTGTGTGCCAGTCGAAAACGAGAAGTAAGAAGGCAACGAAAAAAAATTCGTACCGATTGACAATATTATTTTTTTGAAATCGTGATAATAGCGTAAATCTGCTGAACTCAAAACTTTACTGCTAAAACCTGTTTATGAGAAAAACTACGCTTATCGTTGCGGCTATGTTTTCAGTTATTGCCGCCCGTTCGCAGCACCTACCCGACGTTGCCTCTATTAAACTTGACAAGAAAGAAGATTTCAATATGGCTGCAAATGATGCTGCATTGCAAGTTTCCGTGTATTTGTTGACGACACCGATCGAAAAGAGTAATGCGGACCGGGACCTCGCGGGCGCATACCTGCTGAAATGGATGAAGGGTACACCGGATTTTTATTTCAGCCTGGATGAAGATGCGGCTGAACTTGCGGAGCGTGATAATGCGCTCTTCATCGTGTTCATGGCTGCGATGTCAAAATATGTACTGCAAAATCCGTCCGAAGCAGCTGATATAAAAAAGGTAAAACTCAACAGCGTAAAAATGTTGATCGAATATGCGAAAGATCCAAAGAACAACGCCAATGCCGACCTGAAGAAAACGATCTAAGTGCTTTTCCTGATCACACCTTTAAAACCACGCGGTAGTACACGTAAGTAAACCGTTTGTTGCTTTAGCTGCTTAAAACCCGCAGCCAACATCTTCGAACTCCTTCTTAAGAATTTTTATCACATAACCCCATCTCGTTGCTTATTAAAACATTGTGGATTAATTTTTGCTATGCAAATTCGCAGTTGTCGTAAATTGCCTTAATTGTAGAAATTGACCCCCGAAAAAGTCAGCATAACAATCGTTTGCCTGGTAATATTGGTATGTCCGGTATTGGGCCAGCATTCTGTTGGCAAGAATAACAATTCTACCGCCAGGGTTTTGTGTCAGCATTTACCTGCCGATTTCACTGTTGAATTTAATGTGTGCGATCAATACCAGATTGATTTTGAAAATAACTCACTATCCGCGTCTGCCGTTGCATGGGATTTTGGAGACGGCTCTACCAGCAATGGAAAAGACTCTGTTTCTCATGTTTACAAGGCAGAGGGTCTTTATAAAGTAACGCTTGTTGTATTAAATCAAAATGGTTGTAACGATACTATAGTTAAGCCATTTCTTTTGAGCATTGATAAGGGCAACATTTTTTCCTCGAAGAATGTTAGTGTTTGCACTGGCGCTTCTTTTCGTATGCCCGGCGATCCGGACGCTTTTAAAAACTGTTGGTCTCCGGCGAAATTTCTCAGTGCCACCGATACTTATGACCCGTTATGTACGCCTACGACCGACGTCGCCTATCAGTACAACATCATAAAGAAAGGTGCAACTGTGATCACGAATGGCAATTTCAGTAACGGGAATAATGGCTTTTATACTGATTATATTTTTGACAGCACTATAAATACGTCAGGTCATTATTTCGTGGGTCCGAAACCAAAACAATGGAATCCACTTTACGACAATTGTTTCATGGATACAACTACTTTCATCGGTGACACTATGTTGATCGTGAATGGTGGCACTCAAAAGGGAATGCTGGTGTGGGATTCTACCGTCACCGTTGCTCCGAACACAAACTACATATTTTCATTTTTTGCACAGTCTCTCACCATTACGGATTCGGTTGTGTTGAGCTCTTCTATAAATGGCGGAGAGGTGATAGATCACACACATCTGTCGCCGACTCCGTGCATCCGTCAAAGAATTATGACAACATGGTATTCCGATTCAAACACAACAGTCTCGATAAAGATCACAGACCTTGATACGAACGCAGTGAAAAATGATTTTGCGATAGACAGCATTACTTTTAGGCCCATTTATCTGAAAACGGATTCGATCTTTGTAGCCATAACGCCGGCTCCACTGTTCACGGTCGACCCCCCGTCATCCATAATTTGCTCAGGAGACTCGGTGATGCTAACGGCCGCCGGCGGAGATTCATACTCGTGGTCGCCGTCGGCCACCGTTGCCCAGCCTAATGCGCCGGGCACGCTTGTCTCTCCGGTTTCAAATACAAATTATAAGGTTGTAATCACGGAAAGCAGCTGCAACATTTCGGATTCACTGTTTGTGAACGTACTCGTAAAACCGAAGCCGGTTGTTAACGCTACAAAGTCGAACGATCTAACGTGTACGATCATTCAGGCCAATCTGAACGCCACAGGTGGCATCAGCTATCATTGGTGGCCCGACAGCACATTATCAGATGCGAATATTCCAAACCCGATCGCACAACCTCACGATAATACAATTTACCACGTTTCCGTGACCGGCGAGAATGGGTGCACAGCTGAAGATTCTGTGCAGGTGCTGATCCTTAAAGACAAGGATGCGCAGGGCTATCTTTTACCGTCAGCATTTACGCCAAACAACGATGGACTTAACGACTGCTTCGGCATTCGTAAATGGGGTAATGTCACGGACCTTCAATTCTTTGTTTTTAACCGCTGGGGAAACCGCATATTCTCCGGGACTAATGCCTCTGACTGTTGGGACGGCATGTACAAAAGAATGCCGCAGCCTGCCGGAACTTACATTTACTACCTCAGGGGAAACACATTATGTGGCTATGTTGAACGAAAAGGAACTATTGTCTTGTTGAGATAGTGTGGAAGTAATAAAACATGAGCGTTTTATTAACGCTTCCCTTGAATACTCCATGCACTTAATTGTTTTGCTTTGCATAAAAAATAGCAAGTGCCCGCCTGTTCCATCTGATCAGCCGAAAAGTATATCGTGATTAATACCATGAAACAAATATTCCTTCTGCTGCTTTGTTTCCGATTCGCACCTACGGCCCATTCCCAGGATATGACGGACCTCATCAATAAGGTAAAGGCAAAACTTGACCGGGTAAATGATTATACGGCAGATGGCATTTTGAAAACAGACGTTGCCTTTATCAAGGCACCGGTGAGTAAGGTAAAAATGTATTACAAAAAACCAAACCACTTTCGCCTGAAAAAAGATAACGGTATTTCAGTTCTGCCCAAAGGGGGCATAAGTATCAACATGAGCAACATTGTTAGTATGACGAATTTTGTCGCGCTCGCTGCAGGAGACGTAACGGTGGACGGTGTTCCCACCAAAGTTGTCAAGCTGCTGCCCGCGGATGAAAACTCGGAGATCGTTCTCTCAACATTATACATTGACGAAGCGAATCTTTTAATACGCAAAGCCGTAACAACTACGCGTGAGAACGGTACCTACGAAATGAATATGTCTTATGGCAAGTATGCGAGCTATGGCCTCCCCGATAAGATATTATTTAGTTTTAACGCAAAAGATTACAAGCTGCCAAAAGGCATTACAATGGATTTCGATGAAGGCACGCAGGCATCTGACCTCGATAAGCTGAAAGACAAGAAAGGGAAGGTCGAGATCACATATACGTCTTACACTATCAACCGGGGCGTTGATGAAGCCATTTTTAAATAGCGTGTGTGTTCTTTCGCGTGAGAAAATTGCGCGGGGCAAATAATTAACTTCACATTGAATGCAGATCGCTTTCCTCGTTCCGGATAATTTTCATCATGACGCAAAACGTCGTATCATACCAAATTGCTGACTCGATCGATGTAAAGGAATTTTCGGCCGCTTTCAAGGCCGAACTGTCTTACAATGATCCCTCGGAACTTTTTTATAAAACCGGCGAAGGACAATATGCATACATTTTCAAATACGGCGCCATATGCTTTTTGAATTATGACGTGGTTCGCATTTCAGAGTTCATAAATTTTATCAAACCATTTTGCAGGAATTTGTTTGAAAAAAGTCTGACCGACGAGTTCATAGTTGAAACTGATGCCAGGGAACTTCGCGTTGGTTTCAACAAGATCGACATACCGTCTGCGGATATTGATGTGTTGCGTTTGGTGATGCTCAACGTCTCTCAATCGGTGGCGCTCGACTATTACGAGGAACAGACCAATAAGCTGCTCGAAGAAACCAATTTTTTCACCCAGCGCCTGGAGAAGAATGGTAAACTGAATATTTCAGCGAAAAAATTGAAACAGTACATTGGAAGGACGCTGCTTCTGAAAAACCGTATCGCTGAAAATATTTACGTCTTTGATTCACCACCGGAGACCTGGGAGAACGAGAACCTCACAAAAATAGACGCTGACCTTAAGCGCACTTTCGACCTGCAAGTGAGGGTGAGGACAATTCAGGAAGGGCTAAACATTATAAGAGACAATCTTGAATTATTTCGCGGGTTGCTGCAATACCGCAATAGCAACATCCTGGAATGGATAGTCATCATCCTGATATTATTGGAAGTGCTCAATCTCATTATCGAAAAGCTCTTTTAAAAAAAATGAGCACAAAATCAAGGTTCGGTGCGGAGGATGCGGCGTCATTTCATTTTAGTTAATCATTAATAAAATCTTCTTTCAGAGAACTTATAGATAGTAGTTTTGGCCGATGTGGATGATCTGCAAAAAGGAATGGAACCAGTTTTTTAGCAGCCTCACAGGTTATATTGCACTGATCGTTTTTTTGCTTTTGAATGGCCTGATATTTTTTGTATTTCCCAATACAAGCTTGCTCGATTTCGGTTATGCGTCGCTCGAAGGATTTTTCAGCCTGGCGCCATGGATATTGCTTTTTCTTATCCCCACCATTACGATGCGCAGTTTTGCAGATGAATACAAAGGCGGAACATTTGAGCTATTAAAAACGTTCCCGGTAACGCCTGTTCAAATCGTTTGGGGCAAATTCTTCGGGGCGCTGCTGATTGTCTTACTGGCCCTGCTTCCCACGGCTGTTTACGCATTTTCATTGCAGCATTTAAGTTCACAGGGCGGCATTGACGCAGGCGCAAGCATCGGAAGTTATATCGGGTTGTTTCTCCTCGGATCTGTGTTTACGTCGGTGGGTTTATGCGCAAGCAGCTTCACCAATAATACGGTCGTCGCTTTTATCAGCGGCGCCTTTGTGTGTTTGTTGTTCTATGCCGGCTTCCAGGCGGTGGCGAGCCTGCCGGTTTTTGCAAACGGCAATGATTATTATGTGCAAATGCTTGGTATTGATTTTCATTATTCGAGTATCAGCAAAGGCGTGATCGACATAAGGGATGTGATCTATTTTCTTGCCGTCATCATATTCTTTATCCTGCTCACAAAACGAAATCTGCAAACGAGACAGGCATGAAGGCTATTAGTAAAATATTTCGTTCACGATATGCCTGGATATTTTTTCTTGTCCTCCTCGTTCTTGCCATATACGTGTCGGCATCGCTTCGTTACCGGATCGACCTGACGGCTGAAAAACGATTCAGCTTAAATCAATCAACAAAAAAATTGCTTGAGGATCTTGATTCCACCGTTGATGTAACCGTGTTTCTTACCGGCGACCTTCCGGCTGATTATAAGAAACTCAGCATCGCTTCAAGAGATCTCCTTTCTGAATTTCGCGACGTAAGCCACAATCATGTGATATTTCATTTTGAAAAGCCAGGAGAAAGGTTAAGTGACTCAGGTAAGCGGGCGATTTATCGGCGGTATTTGAATAATATCTCCGACATAGACGATAACACTAAGGATTCAATTTACTTTCAAGTCAGCAAGAGTAATGACAGCTTGAATAGTGTGGTTCAGCAGATTTTAGTCGATAGTCTTTCGAAAATCGGTGTTGTTTTTGACCAGTCGGAAACCCACTTGTCGGCAAATCATAATGATGGCGTCCAAGAGTATGTTATTCCCTCGGCGATACTGAATTATAACGATCATCTCCCAGTAGTAATTGACCTTCGCAGCAGCCGCACGGTGTTTAAGAACTATAACGTCGTTGACCAGGAACCGCAGGAAGATAAAGAAGCAACACTCAATTCTGCTGAAGCTTTGCTTGAATACAAGTTTGCAGATGCGATAGAAAAGCTGACGAGAAAAAACGTCCCGGTGATCGCCTATACACTGGGCAATGGT
>DASQJI010000158.1:0-10823 GCA_035631175.1 Parafilimonas sp. | reverse complement strand
GCTATATAGTCTTCACCGTGTTTGAGCTTTTCAAAATATGTGATCGGTACCTGGTATTTTGTTGTTTGCTCACCGTTGATCTTTCGCGGATTTCTTTTTTCCCGAAATAAGAAGCCCCAACAGTCTATACGATGAAAAACTTTAAAGCAGTTCACTGAAAATTTTTCCTCGTTTATTAGTTCGTCCTCTTCTTCCAGCGCGTGAAAATGCAATGGGTACGGTAATTCGGTACCAGACATGCTCAACTGCAGATCAAGAATTGTTTTCAGTGGCGCGGGTGCGTACAAATGCAGGTCATGTATTCTGTCGAGCAACCCATAGCTGGTAATGAGACCGGGCAGACCGAAATAATGGTCTCCATGCAAGTGAGAAATGAAAATGTGATTGATGCGGCTTCGGCGAATTTTGTATGCATTCATCTGTATTTGCGTGCCTTCGCCGCAGTCGATCAAAAAGAGATGGTCGCTCATGGTAACTACCTGTGCGGTGGGGTGCCTGTCGTGTGCCGGCAAAGCGGAATTATTGCCCAGGATAGTCACTCCAAACATACTCGTTGATTTTTCTCTTTACCGTTGTTGCAACTTAAGCCAGTTGGAACATTTTACCAAAACGTGCACGATAAAACGCCTGCCGCGATTCATTTTTCCTTTATTTTGAAAAAAACTTATTTGCATTTTCCCTCTGCCGCCGTCGTTATCCTCAATTATAATGGCCGTAATTATCTCGAAAGATTTTTACCATCGGTTATTGATACAAATTATCCCAACAAGAAGATCATTGTGGCAGATAACGCCTCGACCGACGATAGTGTTTTATTCCTCGCGACAAACTTTGAAGAAGTTGAAATCATTTTGCTCGATAAAAATTATGGATTTGCAGGCGGGTATAACAGGGCTCTTAAAAAAGTAAAGGCCGATTATTATGTGCTCCTGAATTCAGATGTTGAAGTGACGTCCGATTGGTTGACCCAGGTCATTGCGCTCATGGAAAAGGACCTGCAGATCGCCGCCTGCCAGCCAAAAATATTGTCATGGCACAACAAAAAAATTTTTGAACATGCCGGTGCGTGTGGTGGTTGGATCGATGCACTGGGTTACACGTTTGCACGGGGACGGGTATTTGACGTGTGCGAAGAAGACACGGGTCAGTACGATTCAACGTCGGAAATTTTTTGGGCAACAGGTGCGGCGTTGTGTATACGCACGAATTGCTTTCATGAGTTGAACGGTCTCGACGCATATCTTTTTGCGCACATGGAAGAGATCGACCTGTGCTGGCGTTTGCAACGTCACGGCTATAAAATATTTTGCTGTCCTGAGGCAGTCGTTTACCACGTGGGAGGCGGAACGCTTCCAAAGACAAACAGCCGCAAAACTTTTCTGAACTTCAGAAACAATTTTATTATCCTGCTGAAAAATCTTTCCCTTGCAGAAGGCTTGTGGAAAATTCCTGCGCGCATGTTCCTCGACTGGCTTTTTGCCTTTAAGATCCTGATACAGGGTGACGTAAAAAGCTTCACGGCTGTTTTTAAAGCGCACGGGGGAGTGCTTAAGTGGATATTTACGTCACGGAAGTACGCCAAACTTCCGACGACGAAACTGAATAAGTTAACCGGTGTTTACCGCGGGTCGATCGTTTGGGGATATTTTATCAGGAAGAAGCGGCATTTTTCAGAATTTGTGCGTGCAAAAGAATAATTTGATGCGCACGCCTTATTTTTGCGATGTTAAATTTTCTTATGGAACACGAAACAGACTATAAAGAAAAAGACTTCGGATACAACTGGGTGAACTCGTCCAGGTTTTTGTTTTACCTGCAGGTTCTTTGTTTTGCTGCGCTTACTGTCGGCATGTGTTACAACCTTTATCTTCATCGCTATAAGGGCAAGCCCGACGTGCAGGTTCCTGCCAATACGCTTTACACTCCGGAATATAAATAACAATTAAAATTTTTGGGTTGCAGTGCAGATTCCTATTTTTGCACCCCTGTTCTTTGATTTACGAATGCCCGATTTTGGATTAGGAGTTATGACTCAGACCAATGGTATGAAATCCTAAATCCTGAAATCCCACATCCTAAATATTCATGCGGAAGTAGCTCATTTGGTAGAGCATAACCTTGCCAAGGTTAGGGTGGCCGGTTCGAGCCCGGTCTTCCGCTCTTAAGTTTGAGGTTTGGCGTTTGAGGTTTGACGTTTTATGACATCGAACATCGAACTTCAAACCTCAAACTTTTTAAAGCCCTGGTGGTGGAACTGGTAGACACGCAGGACTTAAAATCCTGTTCGCCGAAAAAGCGAGTGCGGGTTCAATTCCCGCCCGGGGCACTTTAAGATCCTTGCACAAGAGGGAAGGATCTAAGAAATCCACCCAAACGTAGAGTTATTTTTTTGAAAGCTGTTTCACTTCCTGCTGCGACAAAACTCTATCATAAATTCTCACTTCATCCATATTGCCGGTATAAAATTCCGGATCAGTCTGCCACCAGATTCCTAATCTGATTGGCTCTCCCTGGCAGATCGGGCTCGCAGTTTTTGTACCGGAAGAAACAAGATTTCCATTCAAATACATTTTTTGCCGGGTGTTGTTAAATGTTATTGCTATATGATTCCAGGTATTTAGAATAACGGCAACATTACTATACAAAACAGGGTTCCACCCTGTGGTCCCATTACACAATCCTTTTTGACGAATTTCAAAACCTAGTTGTGCGGTTGCTTCAAATACGATAGCAAATGATTGATAAAAATCAGGCGAGCCGATCGCCGCGCTGTATGACATTTTACTGATGAGAACTTGTTGACCTGTTGTGGTGGGATAAAAATCCATAGCGATCGTGGCTGTTTTCAGCCCTGCAAAATCTGCTTCGGGAATTTCGATCCATGAATTTGAGGCACTGAATGATATTGCACGTGAAGCAATTCCAAACCTGTCCGCAACGTATGAAATATTACCTCCCTGTAACGTTCCGTTGTTTCCCTGGCCGCTTTTATCCTTGAGATTACTGTTAAATGGCAAATAACATAATAAACCGCTGTCAAGCGTTAAGGTTGCCGTTTGTACATGCACAATCTCATTTGAACTGACGCCTGTAGGTACACGGGAATCTTTTTTGCAATTGAAATTTGAAGTTAGAAACGCAATTAATAATAAATAAAGCGATGTACTTTTTTTCATTTTTGAGCCAGTTTTGATCCGTGCAATATATGTTCTTTCAACAACTATTCTAAGTTGTCTTGAACAATACCTTTCTATGACCCGCACAAATTCTTTTATGATTCCTTCATAGGTCACCATGGTTCTGCGAATTAGCCAGGTCCGCGGCGAATAGAAACAGAATGCCGACCGATGGCGATTAAAGAAACATTTAATCTTGCCCTATCAGAATTAATTAATTCCACATCTTTTGTTAGCAACCGTTATGCGTATAATTTTAATGCAATGAAGTTCCTCATCATTCGTTTCTCTTCCATTGGGGATATTGTCCTTACTACGCCCGTTATCCGGTGCCTCAAGAAGCAATTGCCGGATGCCGAAGTGCATTATGTTACAAAAGGAGAATTCACAACGATACTTGAAAGTAATCCCTACATCGACAAACTGCACGTATTATCGGACCTTAAAACGACAATCAGGGAACTTAAACAAGAAGGTTTCGATTACATCATCGACCTGCATCACAATCTGCGTACGTTGAAAATTAAGATGTCAATGTTCAATGTTTTGAGCTATTCGTTCAATAAGCTAAACATTGAAAAATGGCTGCTCACAAATTTTAAAATAAATGTCTTGCCTAAAAAACATATTGTGGATCGCTACATGGAAACGGTGACATTTTTTAATATACGAAATGATGGGAGAGGGCTGGATTATTTCATCCCTGAAAAAGATGTGGTACAACCTTCACATCTGCCTGCAACGCATGTCCATGGTTTTATCACGATAGCGATCGGCGCAGCACACAATACAAAAAAGCTTCCGTTGCATAAATTAAAGGAGCTATGTGGGCTAATTGACCATCCGATCATGCTTCTCGGCGGAAAACAAGATAGGGCGATAGCAGATGAAATCACGTCAACCGATGCCATTAAAATTTACAATGCTTGCGGAAAGTTCAATTTGAATGAAAGCGCGGACCTGATCAGAAAATCAAAGCTTCTTATTACACATGATACCGGGTTAATGCATATTGCCGCCGCCTTGCAAAAACCAATAATTTCCGTTTGGGGAAATACCGTTCCTCAATTTGGCATGTATCCTTACTATGGAAATAATGAAATTCGGCACGTCAAATTCGAAATTCAACATTTACCTTGCAGGCCATGCAGCAAGATCGGTTACAATAGGTGCCCGCTAACACATTTTAAATGTATGGAGCTGCATAGCATGAATGAGCTTTCGAAAACCATAACCGGATTTCTAAAAAAATCAGATCGATGAAAAAATTTCTTTTAAGTTTCCTGGTCACTGTTGTTTGCGGCGTTTACACACAGGCACAAACAGCAGACGATACCCTGCACAAAGCTGCGATCGCCGTATGTGATTGTTTAACCAAGGCAAACCTGGGCACCAATGTTACAGAAGAGCAATTGCAGCAGGCATTTCTTAGCTGTGTTCTTACATCGGCGCCGGATCTTATCACTCAGATAATGGCCAGTGGCGATGATTATCAAAAGGCAGGAGAGGAGATTGGTACAAAACTGAGTTTGGAATTAATGAAGACCGGTTGCCCTGCGTTCACAAAGATCGCTGCATCGATGGCTTTACAAGGCGACGAGGGTATCTCTATTCAAACAGAGAAGCCAACTGCAGTAGAAACTGCTGAAGGAATTGTAACGAAGGTTGAAGAAAGAGATTTTACGTATGTAACGTTGAAAACAACTGCTGGCCGCGAACTAACCTTTATTTACTATGGTTATGTCCCGGGGTCCGACGATTGGATAAAAGATGCGGTTACGAAATTGAAGAATAAGAATGTTTCAGTTTCTTATGCCGAAACCGAAGTGTACCAGCCGAAGTACAAGGAATTTATGAATGTAAAAGAAATAAAATCATTGACCATAAAAAAATAGGTTCGTACCTGCTCACCTGCGTCGGGCTTAAGTCCCGGTATGTGGACACAAACTTTCTTTCTCTGTCGATAACGTCCATTTCAAAATCGTTACAGATTTCGCGCGTTTCATAAAGAAATTCTTTCAGTTGATGTAATGCGGCATCGGTTAGGCGTTACCCGTTCTAATTTTGAGTAATGCTAGCATCAACTTTAAGAAGAATCTGTCCTGGCTTGATGGCTGTGTTTGTTTTTCACTTAAATAGCTTCTGCCAGGAATCTCTTCGCCACAGCCCGGTCATAAATTATACGCTAAAGATCGATCCGGCTGATTTTACATCGTTGCACGTTGAAATGGATATCAGCAATCTGCCTGATACTTTTCAAGTCGCTATGGTTGCACACCCTGGATACGATGACCGGTATTGGCGATTCATAAAGGATATGGATGTTGAGGATAAAAATGGTAAGGCCAAAATTATCCGGCAAGACAGCGCTCTTTGGCGCATCATAGTTAATGATTCGCGGGCAACTCTCAGTTATACGTTGCAATTACCACCGAAAGAACGAAATCCATCCACATGGAAACCATTTATCGACTCGTCCGGTGCATTGATAGGCGGCACTCATTCATTCATGTATGTTGTCGGTGCAACAAATGCTCCGTCGCACATCAGCTTGCAGCTTCCAAAGTATTGGCAGGTTGCAACGAGCCTGACACCAACAACTGCTAAAAATGTTTATTACGCGCCTTCTGTTGAAGCATTGACCGATGCACCAATCTTAGCCGGCACACTAAAAGTTTGGCCATTTACGGTTGATGGCATTCGGCATGATGTTGTTTACTATTCAAAAACTCGAATATCCTTTGATAGTGCGAGCCTCGTGGATGCGATAAAAAAAATTGTTGAACAAGCTTCCGCTCTTTTCCGCGGGTTGCCCTACAAAAAATATTTGTTTTTGTTGCGCGACAATGCCTACGGAGCATTGGAACATCGCGACTGTTTGACGCTCGGAGCTCCGGCTTCAGAACTGGAAAAAGACTTGCAGCCAATTATCGCTGACATCGCGCATGAATATTTCCATGCATGGAATCTTATGCGCATCCGTCCTGCAGAATTCGGCGACCCGGTATACAAAACGCCGCCCCTGTCGCGCGGCCTGTGGTGGAGCGAGGGACTGACGATGTTTTATGCTGACCTTTTGTTAAGGCGCGCCGGTTTGCCTGTTTACGATTCAACCAGGACAGCGCATTTAGAAAAACTGATAGCCCGTTATTACAACAGTCCCGGTAATCAAAAAAATGTTGAAGAGGTCAGTATGGCTGAATTCGCGCCACCCGGCCTGCTGGGGGACTATATTGGGAGCACACATGTACAGGGTGAACTTTTGGGCAATATGCTTGATCTTCTTATTCGATACGCAACAAACGGAGAAAGATCAATTGATGATGCTATCCGAAAAATGTTTGAAATTTCTGGTGGAAAAGGTTTTACGAACGGAGACATTGAAAAAATTGTGTCGCGAATTTGCGGCTGCGAAGACCACCAATTTTTCAATGATTATATCACAGGCAATAAGGTTTTTGACTTCAACGTGTATTTGCAATTGATCGGCTTGCATGCAACGGTGTCGTGGAAGAACGCACAACAGGATGATGGCAAGCCTGCACCCGACCTTCGGGTATATGCGTTCATACCGCCAAACCAGGCGGACCTTCAGATAGGAATTGTCGATCCTGCTAATTGTTGGGGAAACGCTGGCCTTCATACCGGTGACCGCCTTCTATCGATCAATGATTCGCTAATGACAAGCAGAAATGACTTCTACTCATACCTGCGACGGGTCCACATAGGCGACACTTTATACATCGCAATTCAGAAAGCCTCAGGAATATCGAAAACAAGAGTAGTGATCACCGGCTACCAACAAGCGTGGGTTAAAATCGAAGAAATAGCCGACGCCACCGAAAAACAAAAAGCACTTCGCTCGTTGTGGGTGACGGGGAAAAATTAAACTGCCAGCAGCATCAATCCTCGTCGTTGGCCTTTTTGTTATCTGCTCTTCTTTGCATTTCGTCGATCGGCATACTGATCATTCTTCCAACCGGTTTGTTTCCTTTGTATGTGATCACCTTTAATGTGGTTGCATCGATCGGTGGAATGAGAGGGCCATTGTATTTCGGATAAAATCTGTCCGGATACGAATTGTCAAAGCTGTAATAAATATCCAGTCCCGGTATCTCGGTCGACATTGAAATATTCAGCCGGCCTTTCGCGTCTTTTGTCGCTTTGAAATCCGGATCGTACATGCTCGGTGCATATTTCACTTCTTCAATATCAAAACGTTTGAAATGTTGTTCCACCCGTTCAATAAAATCGTTCCAGTTCTTTTTTTCTTTTGGCGACCAGGTGCATTCTGCAATTGCAAAAGCGCGCGGCCACGTCATGTACTGAGCCTGCCTGAAATTATATACTTGTTCGGTCCATAAATTTCCCTGGCCTCCTTTGATATACTTTGCATCAACGCCTGCGGGGACAGGGTCGAACTGGTATGTCTTACTCAACCGAAGAGAAGCATATACATGCGGTTCCATAACACGATCGCTTTGCATATAATCCAGGTAAACAAATGTAGTTGGACTCATCACAACATCGTGTCCCTGCTTAGCGGCTGCAATTCCACCTTTCTCGCCTCGCCAACTCATCACAGCGGCACCAGGCGCGAGGCCTCCTTCCAGGATCTCATCCCATCCAATGGCTTTTTTCCCTTTTGACTCAACAATCTTTACTACCCGTTTCTCAAAATAACTTTGCACCTCGTCATAATTTTTCAAGTTTTCTCTTTTCATAAGTTGCGTCACTGCGTCGCTTTTTTGCCAAAAGTTTCGCGCGCATTCGTCGCCGCCGATGTGTATATATTCAAACGGGAACAACTGAGCAACTTCGGTCATCACCTTATCTATAAATGGATAAACTTTTTCATTTGCAGGACAGATAGTATTATCAACCAGGCCATAAAAATGACCTGTATCGGGCCACTCCATGAACTTTTCGCCCGAAGCCACTTTGTATTTTTCAGCACCCGGCGTGCAGGACAATTCAGGATACGAAGCAATCGCAGCGAGGCTATGTCCGGGCATATCAATTTCAGGTAAAACATCAACGAATCTGTCTTTTGCATATTGCACGATTTCCCTTATGTCATCTTGTGTATAGAAGCCTCCATAGTCGCGTGGCTCATCCGGCTGTATCGGCTTAAAATCTCCAAAGTGACCAACGCGTTTTACATTCCATGCACCTACTTGTGTTAGTTTGGGCAAAGATTTTATCTCAATGCGCCAGCCTTCGTCATTAACCAGGCTGAAATGAAAAACATTGAATTTATATCTCGCCATTTGATCAATGTATTGTTCCACTTCTTGTTTAGTAAAGAAATGTCTTGATACGTCCAACATCAGGCCACGCCACGCGAATCGCGGGTAATCCGTTATTTCAACACAGGGAATCTTCCAATCAACGTCATGTACAAGTTCCGCGCTTTCGATCTCTTTTGGCAACAATTGCATCAGCGTTTGAATACCATAAAATATTCCGGCTGCGTTGTTTGCTTTAATGATGATATTCTTTGGAGTCACAGATAACCGGTAACCTTCGGAGCCGAGCTGCTCATCTTTGTTGTTATTGAGAACAAGCCTTATATCCGCAGCAGGTGCCGTTTCTTTTACCGAGACGTTGTACCCCGTAGGAATTGAAAGCCTTTGCTGCAAGAAAGTCACCGCATAATGTAAATGGTTTTTTTCGTCGGCTTCTATAGCAACCGGATGTGGTAATGTAAAATATCCGGACGTTTTCGTGACCTGTACTGGCTCGGGAATAATCGCAATTTCCCTGTTTTGCTGACAAAACGCAGTAACGACATTGAAGACCATCAGCAGGCTGGCAATTTTTTTCATTTCGCAAAAAATGTTTTTAGGCGATAAAAATAAGGCAAGAATAGATATCAGTGTTTCTGCGGGGTAAATAGCTATAGGAACCGGGAATAATTTGCGGTTTAATTTGTCCCCATGATCGGCTGGATCTTGATCGGCGGGAAATCGAGTGGCGACCTTTTAACATCGAGCTTATAACGAAGCACCATGTCTCCGTTATAAATCACCTGCAGCCATTGCACATCTTCTGAAGATACCACATAACTGCATCGCACTTTGTCACCTTTAATAACGGTGAGACGATTGGCTCGCGCTAACGAGTCATTTAATGCGATCGTTGCGGAGTCAGCAGATGGAACATCGAGAAGGCAAAGATGCTTTTTTGCGTCGCTTGTTTCCAATTCGATTGAAATCGTGTCACCCACATATGCGTCAATAATTCCCCTGGAAGGCGAGTAAGACGATATTTTGTAAGGACTGTATGCAGCCTGTTTAAATGGTGAGTGTTTAAATTCTGAAAGCGTTGGAGCATCCGGCAGCAGCGCCCATTTGATATCTTCAGGATAATGATCGCTTATAAAATTCTTAGGTGGCGTAAGAAAATAATAATCGTTGTAGTCACGAATGAACCGGTCGCCTGCGAAGTTCAGGTAGCCACTTGCCCACGTAACGTCAAGCAAATACCAGTTACTGTCGATCTGAACGGCATTCCATTTATGGTTGCACCGGAACTGCTTGCCGCTGTTCATGTTCGTGCGCGAGTATCCGCTGATAACCTCGCTCCTGATACCGGCATAACCGCAAAGTGTTTTAAAGAGCCTCGCATAACCTTCGCAAAACGCGACCCTTCGTTTCAGCACTATCTCCGCAACGCGAACGTCCAGCGGTTGTAATATCGAATCGTTATCGTGCGCCGATTCAATGCCGTCATCATAGTATACAGTGCTATACGGCTGGCTGCGCAGCGTGTTATATTCAATATGTTCTGTTATCCAACGGAAAATGGCTCTCACTTTTTCGAGGTCGGTGACATACGGCGATGTGAGTTGTATTGCAAGCGTATCGGGCGAATTTGCGTCGATATCCGCAACGCGCCAGTCGATCGACGAAAAGGTAGCTGTTTTGCGCTGCGCAAAAGCCGCAGTCGACAGGAACATGAGCACAAATAATACTGAAAATTTCATACGCCGCAGACTCTACAGGTAAGCGGAATAAAATTACAGCATAAAATAGATCACGCCTGGAAATTTTTGCAATCGAAAATTTAAAGTATGGGCAAAAAAGAACCGCTGCTGGAAAGCAGCGGTGATTGCACATGAGAAAAATGAAACTATCAGAGATCGATCGTTTTCAATTCTCTTGGAAACTTAACGTCAATAGTTTGTGTTTGATTGTTGCGTTTATAAGTGATTTTGACCGTATCTCCTTTTTTTACGTCCTTCAGGCTTTCCCTAAGCTCGTCGACGGACTTAATGGCCTTTCCATTTACCTGCGTTATCACGTCCCCTTCCTTCAAACCCGCTTTTGCCGCAGGTGATGGTGATTCGTCATCGCCGTCATCAACATCCGTGATCTTCACGCCATTCGCATCCTCTGTGTCCTGCGCTTCGATACCCAAACGAGGCCTTCCATCAAAAGCGAAAGCAAAATCATATGGTTCACCATGTCTCAGTTGAAAGCCACCTTCGGGAGTGTTCCATGAATAGACTTTCATTTGATCTGATTTACTAAGCGTCGCTTGCGTAGTTGCCTGCTTCCCATTTCTTAAGTATGTGATCGTGACTTTTTCGTCCGGCTTGTGTTTGCCAATCGCTTTATACAGGTCGTCAGGCGAAGTGACCTT
>DASQJI010000157.1:0-2582 GCA_035631175.1 Parafilimonas sp. | reverse complement strand
GCAATGTTCAATCCCGGGTCTCACGCAAATCATTGGAAAGATGGTTTGGCCGATTACGACAATGCTGACATTGGCGAAATGTTCGTTAGTCATACGATGATCGACAAAAACCAAAATGTTCCGTTCATGGATGGTCCGACTGTATTTAAGAAAGCCGTAATAAAATTTCCGGAAGTGATCATGGAGGCGCTCGATACAAATGGCTACAAGCCCTCCGATCTTACTATGCTTATTCCGCACCAGGCAAACTTGCGCATCAGCCAGTTTGTGCAGCAAAAATTAAAGTTGCGCGATGACCAGGTGTATAACAATATTCAGAAATACGGGAACACAACAGCAGCCTCTGTTCCGCTTGCGTTATGCGAAGCGTGGCAGGAAGGAAAAATAAAAAGGGGGGACCTCGTTTGCCTCGCTGCATTTGGAAGTGGTTTTACCTGGGCAAGTGCATTGTTGAAGTGGTAGAATGGTTGCGGTTTGAAGTTTGATGTTTGATGTTGCCGAGTTAAGATTCTCACTACTGATCACTCATTACTGATTTATTGAATGAAAACGTTTTTGCTTCTGATGTCGATTGCGGTCGCGGTATGCGGCTTTTCACAGAAGATAACAATCACGGTCTCTGCGCAAGGGAAATCTGTGAGCGCCAGCCCAGATGACGAAAACAACGACAAGGTATTGGTGTTACAAAGATCCGCAGCTGCAGCCGCAGCCCATTTAGTCGCTAAAGTCAACAAGGAAGAAATAAGCGCTGGATGGAAACGTACGTTTGTTGTGTATGATAATGAAGATAAAGAGATCATCACCCTCGATTCAATGAAAACAAATTGCTATGGCGTTCCTTTACAAGCGCTGCTACCAGTGCTGCAGCAGCCCAAACAATACGCGCTCTATACTATCGTATTACCTGAAGATCCGCAAAAAGCAATGGAGGTAAGAATTGCAAGACAACTTGTCTGCAAAATACAGGTGACCGATTAAAACCCTGTAACCAACATCTTTTTGAAAAACAACCCTGTACTACTGAAGAAGTCAGCAAGAGTCTCGTGTAAGGAATAATGCTTCATGTCCACACGCCAGAAATAGTCTGTCTGCAGAACATTGAATTGTACAGTCAGTTCATTTGGACTAATAAACCACGCGGTACCGTGCACGTCCATGCTAAACGGTAGGCCTTTCTTATAAAAATGCAGTTCAGCTGCGAACACATTCCAGCTATTTTCCAGAACAGGGAAATGTGAGAGTGAAAATTCAAGTGTGTTTTCACCAATTAGCGATACATTCCTAACGATCCCAACAGCTTGTCGTTGTGAAGATGAGTTGATGCAGTAGAAGACGGCGTTATCGAACTGTTTAACTTTGGTTAGAAAACTATCGGGTAGATTATTTTCCATGATGGTTGCTATTTACTTTTAAAGATATAAACTTCTTGTGATACGCTGCATCTTATACATGCGTTTTTTTTGTTCTTAAATTATTGATTTGTCGTGATGTCCATAGGAATGGTAACAGTTAAAGACCAAAGATTATGCCGCCCCAAAATTCTTCATGAACGGCTTAAAAATCTACCGCTCCGGAATGCTATGAGGCGGTTCTTTGTTGCGGTTGGAAACGTGCCGTAAGATAGGGCATCCTTTTCGGTTACCAGGTGTTGTGTCAATGTCTGTAAGAGCGCCACAGCTTCTGAGCCGTCGTGCCTTATCTTCTTGCATTTTGACTATAAGCTGCGGCTGATCTATAAATTCAAAAGCATCGGGCACTTTATCGACACAAGCTGCGAACTTTTGAACCGCTATTTATAGCTGGCCGGGTCTGGGCAATTTTTTACTCATTGATCGCCCATCCTGTTTTGTCGCGCATCGGACAAATGTAAATTCAATTGAAGTCGTGCAACCGCGCCCCATGTTATTTTATGATTATATACTTTCGTTGTGTAAATAAAAATGTATGATACGCAACCACGAAATTGACTATAAGATCTTCGGTGAAGAGCTTCAATACGTAGAGATCGAACTTGATCCGGGAGAAACCGCTGTTGCAGAGCCGGGTGCATTTATGATGATGGATGACGGTATTTCGATGCAGACGATTTTTGGCGATGGAAGCCAGCAGCGTGATAACAGCCTTGTGGGTCAGCTTTTCAGCGCGGGAAAACGCTTGCTGGTAGGTGAAAACCTCTTCATGACCGCATTTACAAATACTGCCAGCGGCAAAAAACATATCAGTTTCGCTGCGCCTTATACCGGAAAGGTGGTGGCATTGAATCTTTTACAATTAGGGGGCAGGGTGATCGCACAAAAAGATGCGTTTTTATGTGCGGCGAAAGGTGTAAGTATTGGCATTGAGTTTCAAAGAAAACTTGGAACCGGTTTGTTTGGTGGTGAAGGTTTTATTATGGAGAAGATCGAAGGCGACGGCATGGCATTTCTGCATGCCGGCGGATTTGTGCAGGAAAAGGACCTGCAGCAAGGCGAATTGCTCAAGATCGATACTGGTTGCATTGTTGGATTTACAGGAACTGTGGACTATGACATTCAATTTGTCGGTGGGATCAAGAACACAATTTTCGGAGGAGAAGGGTTGTT
>DASQJI010000156.1:0-2132 GCA_035631175.1 Parafilimonas sp. | reverse complement strand
TCCATTCGCGTAGTAATAAACCCATTCACCTTCTCTTTCGCCATTATTGTTGAAGTTGCCTTTCGATTTTAGTTGCCCGTTGTCATAAAAGAACTCCCACGGGCCGTAAAAATCATCGTCCTCACCTCTCTCTGTCCATTTGCCTATGCCAAGTAAATTGTCTGAACCGTAGTAGTACTTATAATTTTCGGGGGTCCGGTCTGCATAGTTTACAGCCTCGGTTCGGCGGATCGCATTCAGGTAATCCACTGCGTCCGACGTAAAACTTTCCACTTCCTTGCTGTTTTTCCTGTTATAGTCTTTCACCGCTTTGATGTCGAGCCCGCTGAATATGTAATTAACGAATGGATCGAACTGTCCCTTTTTAAAAAGATTTGTATAAAAAGGCACATAAAACTGCATCCAAAAGCCCTTGTCCCCGGCATCAAACTGAAGTTTTTCAAACAACACCTGTAGCTGCCTTGTGATCGGATCGTCAATACCTGTTTGCAATTTGTAGTTTTTGTCTAACGCTACTTCGCTGACGATTATTTCCTGCTGCAATTCAAAATTGTCTCCTTCAGTATGCACGGAATTTGAAATCTTGGCCGTGATATCGTCGGTCATCTTCGACAACTGGCTCAAATATTTCGTTGCGCTGTTCATATACCGGCTTCCAGGGTTCGCAAGCAAGCATGTGGTGAAACTCAGCATGGCAGGAACAATTTTGCCCTGTGCCACGCATATCGCCCCAAGAAAATAATGAGAGGAAGAGTGATAAGGATTGATGAGCACTGCTCTTTGTAAACAAGCTTTCGCCTCGTCGTATTGATTTATATTATAACAGGCAATGCCCTTATTGAACCACGTTAAATAATTATATGGCCTCAATTTAAGTGCGCTGTCGTAGCACCTGATTGCTTCATTCCGCTGGTGTCCCTGGTCGTATGCATTGCCCATCAGCGTGTACCATTCGGCCGACTTCTCCGGAAACAGCTTCAAACCGGTGCGCGCATAATTCAAGCTTGCCTCGATCTGGCTATCGACGTAACATGAAAACGCCAGTTCATGGAGCGCCGCACTGTAATTCGTATCGCTGCGGGAGATCTTGCTGTACAATTGGATTGCTTCCTTGTATTTCCCGTCGTCGTTCAACTTTGCTCCCTGGGCGATCAGCTCACCGCTGTTGATAAGCTCCGGCGTGTTCTGCGCTAAGCTTATTTGGTAGACGAAAACAAAGACAAGGTTGAAAAACGAAAGTGGTTTACTCATAAAGCGTCAAGTCAATTTTGGCTGTAGGGAACGGGCCTGCAAGATAAAAAAAATCGGTTAACTTATTTGCGCGCCGCTATATAACGGCTTGCCGTGTTTATTAATTGTTACTCAGAATTGAAAAACTGCGATCAGTGGTTTACTGTGGATTAACGTATTGTGCTAGGATTCCTCAGGTGCCAGCTCATTTTTTCCTGGTGGGTCGTCGTGCCTTCGCGACTTCGTGGTTCAAAATTCGGACACACGGAGAGTCCGAGGCACAAAGTTTCACAAAGTATGATGTGAACCATCCGTCAGGCGTCGCGTTTAATTGTTAATCGCACGAGACACGTCATACATTGAGCTGCTTGCCGATCTCCCAGTGAAGTCCAAACGGATCGATCAACCGGCCAATACGCCAACCATGTTCCTCCGATACAGGGAACACTTCAGTTGCGCCGGCTTTTAAAGCACCGGAAAAAACCACATCCGGTTCTGCGACGGTTAAGATCATGCGAATCGTATCGCCGCCCAGTACCTGGCGGTCGTTTGTGGACGGAGAATCACTCAGCCAAAATCCGGCGCCGTCGATCGAAAGTTTGACCACAGCATTGCCGTCGGGATCTTCGAGGCGGTAGGTTTCCACTGCGGCAAACGCTGTTTTATAGAATGCAACTGCCTTTGCCGTGCTCCGAACAGACAGCCAGGGCTCGATGGAAGTTTGGGTCTTTGTCGACATTGAAAAAGATTTGAGTGATCATTCAGCGGCGAGTTTAAATCCCAACTGTTGATACATGGAAAGAAAGTCATAACCGTTCCAGCCTTCCACCAGTTTGCCGTCTTTAAATTTTGCAATAGTGATTCCTGTGAATTCTGCCTTCTTTCCTTCTGCATTCTGCGTT
>DASQJI010000155.1:0-13550 GCA_035631175.1 Parafilimonas sp. | reverse complement strand
CACCAGGCCGCCAAAGGAAATTGCGCCGACAGCGATGCCCCTTTGAAGTATACTTGCGCTCCAAAGCATCACACTTTGCATCGAGAAATGATACCACAAGACGATCGCCAGCGTAACAACTGCAATGCACGAATATGAGATTCGGTAGAATTTATAGTTATGCTTGAGAAGCGATTCTATTTTTCGTTTTATAGCAGTAGCAGCCAGTATGCTATGTAACGCAGAAAAGCCCAGCCAAAGGGTTGCCAGGAGTATATGCTGATCGATCATGCGACAGCCAATTTACCATTTAAGATTTATGCGTGCAATTTTAAAAAAAAGTAAGGTTTAAAGGCCGTTCTGTTAAAAAATGAAAAAAGTGAGCGATGCATTTTAAACCGCATTTTTGAAAATGCGTCTTGGCTAGCAAAATTTTTTAATATGAAAAAGACACTTTTGTTGGCAGTATGCATTTGCGTACTCGGTACGGTCTTCGCTCAGACTCCGCAAACAACTCCACAGCAGGCTCCTGAACAGTCTCAGCAAAAGAAGACGACCACCACTAAAAAGCAGGCAAGCAGCACAACGGCGCCTAGTAAAACACAGAAAAAACAGGACGTTAGCGCAGCAAAGTCAAAGTTGAAGACAGACAAAGCAAATCATGCTTCCACTGCGACAAAGAAAGAGGATCGCAAACAGGTGACGACGGCAAAGCATGAAAACAAGAAAACAGCGCCAAAGACAAAGGACAAAACGACGACTAAAAAGACGCCGACACAACCTGAAAGCACTCCGCCAACAAACCAGTAATTCTTCAATGCCAACGGGACTTTTCTGTTTTCGCCGAAATAAAAAAGCCCGTTGGCTTCAACAGGCTTCTCTATTGAAAATATTTTATCTCTTTATCGGCTTGCTGCCGGTGTAACTGTTTGTCTTCCCTGGATTCGCCCACCCTTCATCAAACCATCATATTGACGCATCAAAAGATGTGTTTCTATTTGCTGCAGCGTGTCGAGAATTACCCCGACCATGATCAACAATGAAGTGCCGCCGAAAAATGTACTGAAACTCTGTGTAACATTGAGCCGTTGTGCAAAACCGGGAAGTATCCCAACAATTGCAAGGAAGATCGCGCCCGGCAACGTCACTTTATCCATGATTGCACCAATATAATCGGCCGTCGGCTGACCCGGTTTTACCCCGGGTATAAAGCCATTATTCCGCTTCAGATCTTCACTCATTTGCTTCGGGTTAAAGATGAGCGCGGTGTACAGGAATGTGAACGCGATCACCATCACGCCATAAATCACCATATACCACGCATTACTGTGGTCTGAAAATATTTTTACGATACCCTGCGCAGATTCCAGGTTAGTGAAGGAAAATAATGTGGGCAGGAACATGATCGCTTGCGCAAAGATGATAGGCATCACACCGGCGCTGTTTACTTTCACCGGCAGAAATTGTCTCGCACCTCCGAATTGCCTGTTCCCGATAATTTGTTTTGCATAATTGATAGGGATCTTTCGAACGCCCTGTATCAGCACGATCAATCCCATAATGATCGCAATGAGAATTGCTATTTCAATTAAGAAGATCAGCAATCCGCCACCGCCTCGTCCCTGTTTGGTAGAAAATTCCTGTGCAATAGCTGTAGGGAACCGGGCTAATATGCCGATCATGATAATGATCGACGTTCCGTTGCCCAAACCTTTATCCTGTATTTTTTCGCCAAGCCACATCACGAACAACGTGCCGGCGGTAAGAATGATAACAGTTGAAATGAGGAAGTAACTTTGATATGCTGGTAACAACGCGACCGCATACGAAGGAGTTTTCAAATACGACACATATGCACTTGCCTGCAAAGCCGTAACCCCAACAGTTAAATAGCGTGTCCATTGGTTGATCTTTTTTCTTCCGCTCTCGCCTTCTTTCTGCAACTTTTGCATTTGCGGAACAAGTATCGTCATCAACTGCATAAAGATCGATGCCGAGATATAAGGCATTACGCCAAGCGCAAAAATGGACGCATGCGAGAATGCACCGCCAGCGAATGTATCGAAGAGGCCAAGCAAACCATTTTTGTTAGTAGTCGCTGCAGCGGTTTCGAGTTTGTTTGGATCGATGCCGGGTAAAACAATATGGGTACCTATGCGATAAACGAGAATGAGTGCCAGTGTAGTGATTATCTTATTCCTCAGCTCCTCAATGCCCCAGATGTTCTTTAATGTTTGAATGAGTTTTTTCACTGGAAAAATTTTTAGAAACGAAACGCACCGGTTCAGATGCAGTCAGCAAATATCGGCAAAATCATTTTAATATCTCGATGCTTCCGCCGGCCGCTTCTATAAGCGATTTAGCTTTTTCACTCACGGCATTTACCTTGAAAACAAGTTTAGTCTTCAATTCGCCACCGCCTAAAATTTTTACTTTGTCTGTTTTTCCAGCGAGGCCGTAGCTGTATAAATTTTCGACGCTGAACTCAGCGAATTCATATTTCTCAAGTAAGGAATCGACCTGGCCGACATTGAAAATTTTGTACTCAATGCGGTTATTGTTCTTGAATCCGCGTTTAGGCAAACGACGCTGGATCGGCATCTGGCCTCCTTCGTGCGACATTTTTCGTTTGTAACCAGCGCGGCTTTGTCCGCCTTTATTTCCTTTTGTCGAGGTGCCGCCCTTACCACTGGCCTCGCCCCGGCCTAAACGTTTTTGTTTGTGAGTTGAACCTTGTGCAGGCTGTAAGTTGTGAAGTTGCATTTTTTTGATTTTTTACTTAACGCTCCGCAATCGCAGAGCTCGCTTAATCAATGTTGGCAAGCAATCGTTATGCTAATTCCTCTACTTTCACCAGATGATCCACTTTCCGGATCATGCCTAAGATCTGAGGAGTTGCTTCAATTTCTTTTGAAGCATTTAATTTATTCAGACCAAGTGCTTTTAAAGTCAGTTTTTGCCGCTCCGACCTGTCGATCGCACTTTTTACCTGTGTTACTTTAATCTTTTTCATCTGCCCTAATTCTAAGAGAATTGAATTTGAATTTGTGATCCCACCGCGCATTTGCTTTCGCAGAATGCTGCCCGACAGGAGAGAAGCTGAGCTTTTATCCCTGGAAAACCCTGCTCAATTTTATGTTGCGTTCCCTTGAAACCTGGATCGGTTCTCTTAACAAAGTCAAAGCCTTAATGGTCGCTTTAACCACATTATGTGGATTTGCAGAGCCGAGGCTTTTTGCTAATACATCAGTAATGCCTGCGCTTTCCAAAACAGCGCGCATACTTCCGCCCGCGATCACACCAGTACCTTGTGCTGCGGGTTTGATCAGAATTTTTGCAGCGCCTTCCTTTGCAAACTGGTCGTGAGGGATCGTGCCATGCATCACAGGAATCTTTACTAAATTCTTTTTTGCATCCTCAATGCCCTTCGTGATCGCTTCCTGCACCTCCTTTGCTTTACCCAAGCCCTGACCTACTACGCCATTTTCATTACCAACGACTACCAACGCAGAGAAACTGAATGTGCGGCCGCCCTTTGTTGTTTTCACAACTCTGTTTACTGCGACCACTTTTTCCTTTAGCTCTACATCACCACCCGGTTTAACTTTATTTACCGTGATTTTTGACATCTGTATTTATGATTTACGAATTACGATTTACCAATTACGATTTGTCGATCCTTACTCTGAACAAATCTGCAATCGTGCAATCTGAAATCTAAAATTGTAATCCCCCTTCTCTCGCACCGTCTGCCAACGCCTTAACACGGCCATGATATAAGTAACCACTTCTGTCGAACACTACCGTTGTAATTCCAAGATCGGCTGCCTTGCGTGCAATGGCGGCGCCTACCAGCTTCGATTTTTCGGTTTTGTTACCTTTTTGCGGCACGATGTCTTTATCCTTTGAGGACGCGGATGCCAATGTTTTACCATTAGCGTCATCGATCAGCTGAACATAGATCTCTGTGTTACTCCTGAAGACCGATAGCCTCGGTTTTTGAGAAATACCGCTAACGTTCTTGCGAATGCGGTACCTGATCTTTTGCCTTCTTAAAACTTTATTGTCCATATTAATTTGAAAATTTGTGCCGCGAGTTGGATGAAAATTGAAAATGTTTTGCCACGTCCAATTCTCAAATCAGCTCCTTATTTGCCCGCAGCTTTACCGGCTTTACGGCGGATAAATTCGCCTGAATATTTTACCCCTTTTCCTTTGTACGGCTCAGGCTTGCGTAAGCCGCGTATTTTGGCGGCAACCTGTCCAAGCAATTGCTTGTCGATCCCTTCTAATAATATTTTTGGGTTTTGACCTTTTTCAGTTGCCGTAGCAACTTTTAATTCTTTAGGAACTTCAAAAATTATGTTATGCGAATAACCCAAAGAAAGGTCAAGAACATTTCCCTGGTTTGAAGCCTTGAAACCTACCCCGACCAATTCAAGATCTTTTTTATAACCATCGGTTACGCCTTTCACCATATTTGATATCAATGCGCGGTACAATCCATGCATTGCGCGGTGGCGGATCTGGTCTGTTGGACGTGAGATCTGTACAACGCCGTCAGACTCTTCAATTTTAATATCCCGGTCGATGGCTTGCTTCAATTCTCCTTTCGGCCCTTTCACCGTAATAACGTTGTCGTTTCCCACAGAGATCGTAACACCCTTTGGAAGATTTACCGGAGCCTTGCCTATACGTGACATACAACTTAATTTGAAATTATCGATTCGAAAATGTAATAATGAATTTCAGGGCCATTTCAAAACCATTTTCAAATTTTGAAAGTAGCCGATCTAAACAATCATGAAATGTAACACAACACTTCACCACCGACATTCTGGGCCTTCGCCTGTTTATCAGTCATAACGCCTTTCGAAGTGCTAACAATAGCGATACCTAGGCCATTTATCACCCTCTTAAATTCCGCCGGCTTTGAATACTGGCGCAAACCCGGACGGCTGACCCGTTCCAGCGAACGAATCGCAGGCTGACGCGTTTGAGGATCATATTTCAAAGCGATCTTAATCACGCCTTGTTTGTTGTCATCTTCAAACTTGTATTTTAATATATAGCCCTGGTCGTACAATATTTCCGTTATACGTTTTTTCAGGTTCGACGCAGGAATATCAACTACACGATGGCCAGCCAACTGGGCATTTCGTACGCGCGTGAGAAAATCTGCTATTGGATCAGTTACCATTTATTTACCCTCCAACTCCCTAAAGGGAGAGTATGTTATTATTTAATTTTGAAATTTCCATTTTGTAAGCCTTCTGCCCTTAGGGCGGTAGGCATTACCAGCTTGCTTTTTTCACTCCCGGTATTTTGCCCGCGAGTGCCATATCGCGAAACATGATCCTCGATATGCCAAAGTATCCAACATATCCCCTCGGACGACCGGTGAGCTGGCAACGATTTTTCAAACGTACGGGCGATGCATTCCTCGGTAATTTATCGAGAGCCGGATAATCACCAGCGGCTTTCAATGCAGCACGCCTGGTCGCATACTGCGCCACCATACGTTCTCTTTTTCTTTGCCTGGCTTCAATTGATTTTTTTGCCATAATTTTTTTTAAAATTTCAAGATCCAAATCTCAAGATCCAATTTGGACTTTGGAACTTGCTTAATCGTTATTTGTTTTTTGCGATTTGTTTCTTGTGATTTTTACTTCACATTTTTAAAAGGCATTCCCAGCTCTTTCAATAGCTCGTACGCCTCTTCGTTGTTTTTTCCGGATGTCACGAATGTGATGTCCATGCCTGTTATCTTATTCACTTTATCAATATCGATCTCAGGAAAAATGATCTGTTCAGTTACGCCTAATGTATAGTTACCGCGGCCATCGAACGACTTGTCATTTATTCCCTTGAAGTCGCGAACACGTGGTAAGGCCACAGATATCAGTCGATCGAGAAATTCATACATTTTTTCGCCCCTCAGAGTCACTCTTGCGCCGATCGGCATGCCCTTACGCAACTTAAAATTTGAAATATCTTTCTTGCTGAAGGTAGCTACGGCTTTTTGACCGGAGATCTGTGATAATTCATCTACTGCTACATCTACGAGCTTCTTGTCTGCGACAGCTCCATTCACTCCACGGTTGATGCAGATCTTATTAAGCTTCGGCGCTTGCATAACGCTTGTGTAACCGAACTTTTTCATTAAAGCAGGAACAACGTCAGTCTTATATTTTCCCGCTAATCTCGGAGCGTATTTTGTCGTGCTCATTATTTAATTACCTCCCCTGATTTTTTTGCGACGCGGACCAATTTCCCATCTTCACGGCTGCGTTTAACTTTCGTTGGCAGGCCGGCCTTTGCATCCCACAGCATTACATTGCTTATATGAATGGGCGCTTCTCTTTTCACAATGCCACCCTTGGTATTGCGGGCAGAAGGTTTTGTATGATGTGTGACCACATTTACTCCTTCCACTATGATCCGGCTATCTTCCGGCAGGACCTTTACCACTTTCCGCGGCTTGTAAAGGATCTTTCCATTGTCATCTTTCAGCGGTTTGCTGTTACCGGAGATAACGATGACCGTATCGCCTTTTTTGATATTAAATTTTGCTTTAAATCTCTTGCTCATTTACTTAAGCTTTGAGCTATACGCTTCGAGCATTGGGCTTTCCGCTATAGCATTTTCATATTTTATACGGCTCGGAGCTCATCGCTCGCGGCTCGTAGCTTTTCTACAATACTTCCGGCGCCAGCGAAATGATTTTCATATAACCTTTATCACGTAACTCCCTGGCCACCGGTCCGAATATGCGTGTGCCGCGCGGTTCATCAGCGGCGTTCAGCAGTACGACTGCATTGTCATCGAAACGGATATAGGAACCATCTTTTCTCCTCAACTTGTGGGTAGTTCGAACGATCACCGCCTTCGATACTGTTCCTTTTTTTATCCCACCGCTGGGCAAAGCATCTTTCACAGTCACCACGATCTTGTCCCCGATCTTCGCATAATCCTGCCCGCTGTTGCCCAACACGCGAATACAGAGAACTTCTTTTGCGCCACTGTTATCTGCCACATTAAGACGGCTTTCCTGCTGAATCATTTTTTAAGCTTTGAGCTATTAGCTGCGAGCTGCGAGCTTTTAGCAATTAATAACTTTTGATTTTAACTGAAGTCTGCGCTCGTGGCTCGACGCTCACGGCTCACAGCTTTTTCCTATTTCGCTTTCTCAACTATTTCCACCAAACGCCATCTTTTTATTTTGCTCAAGGGGCGCGTCTCCATAATTTTTACTATGTCACCAATTGTACACTCGTTCTTTTCATCGTGTGCATGAAACCTGGTCGTCTTCTTCACGAACTTTCCGTAGATCGGGTGCTTTACCTTTCTTTCCACAGCAACAGTAATTGTTTTGTCCATCTTGTTACTGCTCACAACCCCGGTTCGCGTTTTACGTAAATTTCTGTCTGACATCTTTTATGCTTGTAATGTTCTGTTTTTCAATTCTGTTTTCAAACGTGCTATGTCCTTGCGGAGAATGCGGATGCTCAAAGGATTTTCCAAAGGAGAAATAGCGTGCGCAAACTCAAGTTTTTTTAAGCGCAATTTGTCCTCGGTGATCCGCGCATTCAGATCGTTCTCATTCAGATCTTTCAGACTTTTATTGAATTCTATTTTATTGGCCATTTTTCTAATTTGAGAATTTACAATTTGAGAATTTGAAAATGAATGATGATTTCATTTGCAAACCTCACGTTGCCACATTAAGATTGCATATCTCTTCTTGCAATGAATTTTGTTTTGATGGGCAACTTCTGAGCGGCTAATAACATAGCTTCCTTAGCCACCTGCTCCGTTACACCATCGCATTCAAACAAGATACGTCCCGGTTCAACCACTGCAGCCCAGAATTCCGGATTTCCCTTTCCTTTACCCATTCTCACTTCAAGCGGCTTGCGCGTGATCGGTTTATCGGGGAAGATGCGGATCCACACGTTTCCTTCACGTTTCATCGCACGCGTCATTGCCTGGCGAGCTGCTTCTATCTGGCGGTTTGTTAACCAGATCGGATCCAGCGCCTTCAAACCATAAGTACCAAATGACAATGAAGTTCCTCTCTTCGCAACACTGCGGATCCTGCCTTTTTGCGCCTTCCTGTGTTTACTCCTTTTAGGCTGTAACATTTTTTAAACTTTGAGCTATCAGCTTCGAGCTTCGAGCTCTCCGCTTATAGCGATTCAACACAATTATATTACACGGCTCGCGGCTCATCGCTCGCGGCTTGTAGCTGTTTTTATCTTCTATCTCTTCTCTGTCCCCCACCACCGCCGCGGCCATCTCTATCTCTATCCCTGTCCCTGTGGTCACCACCACCTCTTCTTTCTCTTCTATCGCTCACATCACTCTTGCCACCGATAAAGTTTGGATTGAGTTCCCTCTTACCAAGTACCTCACCTTTACAGATCCATACTTTGATGCCTATCTTGCCGTACACTGTCAAAGCAAAAACATTTGCATAATCAATGTCCATGCGGAATGTGTGCAGCGGTACACGGCCTTGTTTGATCTCTTCTGTACGAGCGATTTCAGCACCTCCCAGGCGACCACTTACTTTCACCTTAATTCCTTCCGCGCCCATTCTGAGCGCTGAGGCGATCGACATCTTTATCGCTCTTTTGTAGTTGATACGATTTTCGATCTGCCGTGCGATATTGTCAGCTACGATTGCAGCATCCAGTTCAGGCCGGCGTATCTCGAGGATATTGATCTGGACATCTTCGTTGCTCGTCAGCTTCTTCAATTCTTCTTTGATACGGTCAACTTCGTTTCCGCCTTTTCCAATGATGATACCCGGTTTCGATGTGTGAATCGTCACGATAAGTTTCCCCAGCGTGCGCTCAATCACGATCTTTGAAATGCCGCCTTTATTTATGCGCGCATTGAGGTAGTTCCTGATCTTATTATCCTCGATGAGCTTCTTGGCAAAATCTTTTTTATTGCCATACCAGTTGCTTTCCCATCCGCGGATAATACCTAACCGGTTACCAATTGGATTTGCTTTTTGACCCATGTTATTTTTTTAAAATCCAAATCTCAAAATTCAAGAACCAATGTGTTGATATTTCGGATTTGATATTTGATTTTTTACTTTTTGTCTACAATAATTGTTACGTGATTGCTGCGCTTGCGGACCCTGTATCCACGGCCCTGTGGGGCAGGACGCATGCGTTTCAAAACACGGCCACCATCCACGAAAACCGTCTTCACAATCAAATTCGCATCAGCAGCGCCCTGGTCAGTATTCTTTTGTTCCCAATTATTGATCGCGCTTCTTAATAATTTAGCTAACGGCGCCGCACTGTGCTGCGGATGATGTTCCAAAATTCCGAGCGCTTTTTCCACCTGCATGCCGCGTATCACATCAGCGAGCAAACGCATTTTGCGCGGACCTGTAGGATAATTTTTAAGTTTTGCTACTGCTTCCATTTCTAATTGTTTGATGTTCGATGTTTGGATGTTCGATGTTTGTCCTTATCCTCAAACTTCGAACTTCACACGTCAAACTATTTATTTCCAGAGTGTCCTTTAAAATTCCTGGTCGGCGCGAATTCACCCAACTTATGACCCACCATGAATTCAGTTATATAAACCGGGATGAACTTATTGCCATTGTGTACCGCGAACGTGTGTCCAACAAAATCAGGCGTGATCGTAGAGCGACGGCTCCATGTTTTGATCACTGATTTCTTGTTCTTGCCTTCATTTATGTTGGTAATTTTTTTATCCAGCTTTACATCAACATAAGGACCTTTTTTAATCGAACGACCCATGTATATTTCAGATTTACGATTTCAGATTAATTTATTTCGCCAGTTTTTTACCATTCTTGCGTTGAAGGATCAGCTTGTTGCTTGCCTTATTCCGTTTCCTGGTTATTTGACCTTTTGCGTATTTGCCGGTTCTGCTCCTCGGATGTCCACCTGAAGCTTTTCCTTCCCCACCACCCATCGGGTGATCCACAGGGTTCATAGCCACACCACGGTTGCGCGGACGAATGCCTCTCCAACGATTCCTTCCCGCTTTACCCATCGTCTGCAGGTTGTGATCGCTGTTTGATACAACGCCAACGGTTGCATAACAATTGATAAGGATCCTGCGTACTTCACCTGACGGCATTTTCAATACCGCATACTTTTCTTCTTTCGATGTAAGCTGCGCTGAGGATCCGGCACTTCTCGCCAATTTGGCGCCCTGGCCCGGTTGCATTTCTATGTTGTGCACCATCGTACCCAACGGCATATTCTTAAGCTGCAGCGCATTTCCGATCTCAGGTGCAATGTTGTCGCCCGAAAGAATGGTTGTTCCAACCTGTAAACCTTGCGGTGCTATGATATATCTCTTTTCTCCATCTGAATATTCCACCAGCGCTATAAAAGCAGAACGGTTTGGATCATACTCAATGGTCTGAACTTTCGCTTCGATATTTTTTTTGTTGCGTTTAAAATCAACGATGCGATATTTTCTTTTATGTCCGCCACCCAGGTAACGCATAGAACGACGCCCCTGAACATTGCGGCCAGCCGGATTATGGTTCGGCTCCAACAAACTTTTTTCAGGTTTATCCGTTGTAAGCTCAGCATAAGCATTGCCAATTCTCCAACGCATTCCTGCTGTTACCGGTTTATATTTTTTTAGTGCCATGATTTGATTTCAGATTTCAGATTTACGATTTCAGATTTTGGATCCAGATTGCTGTGAACCGCAATCTGCAATCGCCAATCTCCAATTTATATGTTGGCGTACAAGTCGATCGTATCGCCTTCGGCCAATGTTACCAGCGCTTTTTTGTAAGAAGGCCGAACTCCTTTTATAAAACCAGCCTTTGTGTACCTGGTTTTATTCTTACCGGGAACAACCAGCGTATTTACATCTATTACAGATACACCGTAAAAATCCTCAACCGCTTTTTTGATCTCAAGCTTGTTTGCTCTTTTGCTCACTTTAAAAGCATAACGCTTCAGTTTCTCCTGCTGGTTATTTGCTTTTTCCGTGATGATCGGTTTTATTAAAACTTCTGCTAACTGCATTTTCTTTTATTGAAATGTTATTCAATTACGCTTCTGCTGGTTCTCCTTCCGCTTCTTCTATCAGGCCCTTCGCTGCGTTTTCTGTAAACACAACCACGTCAGCATGAAGAATATCATGCGTATTCATATCTGCCAGGACGGTCTTTTCCACCCTCGGCAAATTCCGCAGGCTTAGGAACACGTTCTCATTGAACGTATCAACAACAAGCAGCGTTTTTTTATCTGCGATCTGGAGATTCTTCAGAGCGTCTGCGACCTGCTTCGTTTTTGGTGCCTCAAACTCGAAGTCTTCAACAACAACAAGCCCGCTGTTTTTTGCTTTGAATGATAATGCACTGATTCTCGCGAGGTCCTTCACCTTTTTGTTCAACTTAAATCCATAGCCGTGAGGTTTCGGTCCGAACACCGTACCGCCACCTTTATATAATGGGTTTCTGATATTCCCTTTTCTTGAACCACCGGTACCCTTCTGCCGATGAAGCTTACGGCTGGCGCCATGCACCTCAGCTCTTGTCTTTACTTTATGAGTTCCCTGCCGTTGTGCTGCCTGGTATTGTTTCACTGCGAGGTAGATCACGTGCTCATTTGGCTCGATACCAAAAATGTCATCGGGTAGCTCCAATGTCCGGCCGGTCTTTTCTCCTTTTATATTTAAAACGTCGACTTGCATTTCTTTCGATTAATTATTTCTGAATAAAAACAATTGAGCCGTTGTGCCCGGGCACAGAGCCGCTGATAAGAATATAATTTTTATCAGGGAAAATTTTCACAACCTTGAGGCCTTTCAGTTTTACGCGATCACCGCCCATACGGCCTGCCATGCGCACGCCTTTAAAAACGCGCGATGCATCGGACGAATTACCAATAGATCCGGGAGCACGCGAACGATCGTGCTGGCCATGCGATTGCCCGCCGACACCGTGGAACCCATGGCGTCTTACTACACCCTGGAAACCTTTACCTTTCGATGTTCCAACCACATCAACATTTTCACCTTCAGCAAAAATGTCAACGGTGACTGTTTCACCAAGGTTTTTATCTATACTGTAATCGCGAAATTCTTTTACGAACTTTTTAGGGGCTGTACTGGATTTTGAGAAGTGATTCGTTTCGGCTTTGTTGGAGTGCTTTTCATTCTTATCGCCGAAAGCCAATTGAAGAGAAGAATAACCGTCGGTGTCTTTTGTCTTAACCTGGGTTACAATGCAGGGCCCAGCTTCAATGATGGTGCAGGCTGTTTGCCGGCCATCGGGACTGAAGATACTGGTCATCCCAATCTTTTTACCAATAATTCCTTTCATCTTTTGCGGTTTTTGCCCCGCATGGTTATTAGGACAGCCTGATGACTCTGGCTTCAATCCCTGTTTGCCGCCGACCTTTTCCCTTTGCTCTCCGTAGTTTCTGCGGAGGAGAGGTTTTGTAACCCTCTTTCGCTAAAGCTACAGAGGGCGATGGAAGTACCGGCAGTAAACAAACCTCGAAGGGCTTGTTTATATGTTTGTCTGAACTGTGTTTGGGTAGATTTTTTTATTATTAATCACCCAAACCTTTCAGAATAGTTTCAGAGCTGTTTTCTCCTGAAATGAATCAGGATTGACAGATGAAATATGTATAAGAACTTAACGCTCGTTTCAATCAGCATAAATCCGCCCAAATCCGGGTTGCAGATTATGCCTTTATCTCAACTTCGACGCCCGATGGCAGATCCAATTTACTTAAAGCATCTACCGTCCGCGAAGAAGAAGTGTAGATATCGAGTAAACGTTTGTGTGTAGCCAACTGGAACTGTTCACGGCTTTTTTTGTTCACGTGGGGCGAACGCAGAACCGTAAAAACCCTTTTGTGTGTTGGCAGTGGAATTGGACCTGTTACTACTGCACCCGTGCTACGTACAGTTTTCACGATCTTCTCGGCAGATTTATCTACCAGGTTGTGATCGTAAGACTGCAATTTGATTCTGATTCTTTGAGACATATCCGAGATCCAATTATTTATTGGGAGCGCAAAGGTAAGCGTATCATCTATACAAGACAAGCTTTTAGGAAAGTTTTTTGGAATAGTTCAATGTTTCGCTTTCCATTCTTCCCCTTTGTTTTCGACGATGCCGGCGAAAATAACTTGTAAAGAATGAAACTCCGAACTTTGAAACAAATTCTTCAGCATGCAGGAAGCTTATATAGTAGCCGGTTATCGCACCGCCGTTGCCAAAAGCAAGAGAGGCGGGTTCAGATTTTACAGGCCCGACGACCTGGCGGTGGATGTCATAAAAGGATTGATGGCATCGGTCCCGCAATTAAAGGCCGAAAGGGTGGATGACGTGATCGTTGGCAACGCGGTACCTGAGGCAGAGCAGGGCTTACAGGTGGGCCGCATTATAGCGGCGCGGGCATTGGGGTTTGAAGTACCTGGCGCAACAGTGAACCGTTACTGCGCAAGTGGGCTCGAGACAATTGCAATCGCGACTGCTAAGATAAGGACAGGCATGGCAGATTGCATAGTAGCTGGTGGCACCGAAAGTATGAG
>DASQJI010000154.1:0-1589 GCA_035631175.1 Parafilimonas sp. | reverse complement strand
GCCATTCATTAAGACAGAAATATTAATGCTTGCGCGGAAAAGTTCAAAATGGCTTTGGCTATTGAATGCCGCTGGTGTGATTGCATTGGTATTTGCACCTTTGTCGATAGCACATCAAATTATACTACCGATACTTTGGTTTTTACAGGTGAGTCGCTGGTCTGATATAGCAACGAAAGAAAAAACACACCGTATGCATTATTTCACCTTCGCTGCTTATCAGCCTGTAAGGCGATTGTTGGTTTCTCAAATAATAGCCGGAATCATTTTAGCAGTTGCATTAGCAGTTCCACTCATCATTCGCTACCTGGTCACCGGAGATCTTATGCACGTCTTAGAAATTTTTACCGGCGCTGTATTTATCGTGGCCTTTGCTGTATGCCTCGGCATATTGAGCGGTGGAAACAAGTTATTTGAAATTCTTTTTTTCCTGATGACTTATAGTGCTGTGAACAAAATTCCCTTCATGGATTATTTTGGGGGGATGCACAATGGTCTCAACTATGCGGGACTCATGCTTGTAATAATAATCTTTTTGCTAGCAATGAGTTTTGCACTGAGAAGTTATGAGATCGGGCATGCTGTGTGACGAGAAACGCGGTTTCACTCTTGTATTGTGGAACAGGCATGATTTTTCGATCTCTCTACAAAAACCATCATATGAGTTCCGCATTTGTAAAAGAAAGCGACGAGCAATGGCTCCACGATGTGCAGCCAACTTTACAGGCACTCATTTTCTACCTCACCCGAGAAAACAATGGTGTGCGCGTGTATGAGAAAAATAGTTTTATTGATCCGAAGCTTGGTAAAACAGTTCATGTAATGAGCAATGGCGGAAGCTATACGAAAGACGATGATGGCCGGTGGTACATTGTATGAAATTTAATGTATCACCTGAGTTTTCGCACAGAGTACGCTGAGCTAAGACTGTGCGTCGTCATTTCGACGCCAGGAGAAATCTCTACGTAATCCTCACGGTTTGCTATTAACAGAGAATGGCGCTAATGTTCGTTGACATTTCTCAGTCGCGGAATGTAAGTGCAAAAAAAGGGCTTGTCATTTTGCTCCTTCGAAATGACGGTGTGCTTGCGTTTCGATTAAACTCTGCACCGTCATTTCGACGCCAGGAGAAATCTCAACGTGATGCGGCCAGTTTGTTATTAGCAGAGAATGGCGCTAATGTTCGTTGAGATTTCTCAGTCGCGGAATGTAAGTGCAAAAAAAGGGGTGTCGTTTCGCTCCTTCGAAATGACGACGTGCTTGCTTTCGGCAAAACCGTGCGTCGTCATTTCGACGCCAGGAGAAATCTCAAAGTAATGCTCCCGGTTTGTTATTAATAAAGAATTGCGCTAATATTCGTTGAGATCTCTCAGTCGCGGAATGTAAGTGCAAAAAAAGGGCTGTCATTTCGCTCCTTCGAAATGACGGTGTGCGTGCGTTTCGATTAGACTCTGCACCGTCATTTCGACGCCAGGAGAAATCTCTACGCAATCCTCACGGTTTGTTATTAACAGAGAATGGCGCCAATGTTCGTTGAGATTTCCCAGTCGCGGATTGTAAGTGCAAAAAAAGGGCTGTCATTTCGCTCC
>DASQJI010000153.1:0-4704 GCA_035631175.1 Parafilimonas sp. | reverse complement strand
GTTTTGAACTCGCGCATTTTTTAATAGTCAATATCTTCGCAGCATGAAGAATGAACAAATCGTCGCAGAGAAATTATTACAGATCGGGGCAATAAAATTGAGTCCGTCTGAACCGTTTACGTGGGCGAGCGGATGGAAGAGTCCGATCTATTGTGATAATCGTAAAATACTTTCATATCCGTACGTCCGCGATTTCATCAAAAGCGAACTGTGCAACATCATTTTCGAACAATATCCCGAGGCAGGACTGGTGGCAGGCGTTGCGACAGCAGGTATAGCATGGGGAGCGATGGCCGCCGACCAACTTAAGCTTCCTTTTATCTATGTGCGACCAAAACCGAAAGAACACGGATTGGGAAACCAGGTGGAAGGATTTTTTGAAGAGGGACAAAAAGCAGTCGTAGTGGAAGATCTTATATCCACTGGCAAAAGCAGTCTGCAGGTGATAGAAGTTTTGCGCAATTCCGGCATTGAAGTGACCGGGCTCGTTTCAATTTTTAACTATGGGTTCCAGGTGGCTGAACGGGCATTTAAAGAAGCGAGGGTTGAGTATGAATCGTTGACCAATTACAATGAATTGATCAAAGCTGCGATAGAGAAGCACCTGATCACACCGGAAACGGAACAATTATTGCTGAATTGGAGAATTGATCCAGCTAATTGGCCGTCCGTTGCAAAATTTGAAGACACCTGAAATTGCGATACAACACTTCAATTGCGGAGAGATAATGATGCTGTAGTTGAAGTGTTGCGCAATGTAAATCACCTTCCCGAAAAATTTTCACGTTCAGATTCGTACTCACATGCGTTTCAAGAACACAATAAAAGCTTTTACTTAGAGTTCTTGATTTATGAAAATTGTACTTTTTATTATCGCAATATTTTTTACCATCGGTGCCCGGGCGCAGGTGATGCAGGGCAAGGCGCAGTGGGCGACGATAAGTGTACCACAGTTGAAGTGCTGGGAATGTGAACAGAGATTGAACCAATATTTGATTCGGGAAAAAGGACCGGGCACCGATGCTGAAATCGTTCAATGGAAAATGGATCTCAGGAATGCGACGGTCAAGATACAATTCATCCCCGACCGCATGACACTCGACTACATAAGAACTGCTATTGCGAACGCTGGCTTTGATGCTGATACCATCAAGGCTGAACCGGATTCATATAAGATCCTGCCGATCCAGTGCAGAAAAAAGGAAGATGGCGGTGGTCCATTTAAGTACTGTGAGCTTGAACCTGCAGATCGTCCAAAGAATTAAGCGTGCACATGCTCGAATAAACGGTCAATTATCCACGTCTTTGATCGCCGGCCGTGTATCGTTTACATCACGTGTTTCATATTCAATTCCGAACTTACCCAGGTCTGGTTTATATTTCCTCGCACGGCCTAATTCATACTGATAAATTGTTTGGCCAAGTTGATACATAAAAGGCCAGCCGACGGAGTCATAATCGTACTTGTCATCATTTAAAACCCCGTCGCTGTTTACATACACGACAGCAGATAACATGAATTCGATATTATTTTTAAAGTCGGCCACGTACGATACATCGATCAGGAAGCCGTATGCCCAACCAACTTTGTTGAAGACCCTTACCCCATCCGGCATTCGATGGCTGCCATTCCTGAAAAAGAATTTTACGTAACTGTCGTAGTAATCCGCTGTATCATATTTCGGATAATTTGTTTCAGATGGAAATTGCGACAAATACTGATAGAGAAATTTATAATCATCGGCAGTTAGATCGAATCGTTGCTTTGGCGGCACTGATTCTGGGAACAAAATGGATTGCAGTATCTGTTGCAGGTCTTCAAGGGAAATATTATTTACACGGCTGAAATCGATCGGCTCATTCATGAGACTATCATGATTATTATAGTAAGCTCTTCCGAGTTTGTTTACATGACTAAAGTCGAATGAGTCGGTGTTGTACAACATAGGTTGACTATATACCAAACGCCCGTCTTTGTTTATAAAACGTATTGGGTTCGTATGCCGGTTCTCATCGGCCGTAAATCCCATGAACTCTCTCGTGATCCTTACATCGCGGTAACCTTTTGCATGAAGATTTTCGTTGATGGTTTGCTGTCCGACAAATTGATAAAGGCGGTTATACGCATCGTTGTCGCTTACCAAAAAAGCTTTCCTTATGAACTGGGCAATTGATGGTCGTCCAATTTCAGACGTGCTGTCTGCGTACAGTTTTTCCTGGTGCGGATATGCACTGTCGAATTGCATGGTGGTGTATTTATTTACACCCGCAACATGCATCTTATTTAATTTCTCGAGGGCAAGGCACGCAAGTGGCAGCTTTACCGTTGAAGCCGGATTAAAATAGAAGAGTGAGTCAACATTAAAATAAAAATTTTTGAAAGACGGCTTATTCTTTTTATCGCGGTCGATCTGCGTGTAGATGATCTGGACGCGAAATGTGTCACGTTGCCGCAAAACTTTTTGGAAGACTGAATCATCGCTGCGCGACAAAATTTCTTGCAGAAACGAATCCGTTTTTCTTTGGGATGTTCCGGACGTACAGATGAAAACAAGCAACGAGCATATAAGTAAACGCATGTCTAAAACTAGAAAGGATCCTGAACTACTGCAGCGCTATTTCAAGCATCTGTTGCAGATTCTTTACATAGTGGAAATCGAGGCCCGAAATAAAGCTGTTATCGATCTCCTTAACATCTTTTTCATTTAGCGCGCACAAGATTATTTCTTTTAAGCCTGCACGTTTCGCAGCCAGCACTTTTTCTTTGATGCCCCCAACAGGTAACACTTGCCCACGAAGAGTGATCTCGCCGGTCATTGCCAGGTAAGGCTTTATTCTTTTGCCGGTAAATGCAGAAGTTAATGAGGCCAACATGGTAACACCAGCACTGGGGCCGTCTTTTGGCACAGCGCCTTCCGGCACGTGTATGTGAATGTTTCTTGTGTTGAATAAAGAACCATCAATACCATATTTTTTTGCGTTACCCTGCAAGTAACTTAAGGCAGTTGACGCGCTTTCCTTCATCACATTTCCAAGATTGCCGGTCAGCTTCAACTCTCCCTTTCCTTCACTTAAAAGGGTTTCAATAAACAAAATGTCGCCACCAACATACGTCCACGCAAGGCCAACAGCAACGCCGGGAATATTAGCGGTTTTGTAGATCTCATTGCTGTATTTCTGGCGGCCCAATATTTTTTCGATCTCGTGTGTGCTAATAGTGCGCCCGATCTTATTGCGCATCGTAAACTCTTTTGCTTTATATCGCATGATCGCAGCAAGCTGCCTGTCGAGTTCGCGGACCCCACTTTCACGTGTATAGTTTTCGATTATTTTTTGAAGCACATTGTTGCTGATCCTGAAATTCAAATTGCATAAGCCATGCGCTTCTTTTTGTTTAGGTATGAGGTGACGTTGGGCGATCTCGATCTTTTCCTCAACCGCATAACCGCTCAGCTCAATTATTTCCAGGCGGTCGCGCAACGCGGGCTGAATATTTTGAATGTTGTTCGCCGTTGCGATGAACAGCACTTTACTCAGATCATACTCAAGCTCCAGATAATTGTCGTAGAAAGTATGATTTTGCTCAGGATCTAACACCTCAAGCAAGGCGGATGATGGATCGCCGCGAAAATCATTTCCTACTTTATCGATCTCATCGAGCACGATAAGGGGATTGGATGATTTTATTTTTCGTATGCTTTGAACGATCCTTCCGGGCATCGCGCCAATATATGTTTTACGATGACCGCGTATTTCACTTTCGTCATGCAAACCACCTAAACTTACCCGCACATATTTTCTTCCAATAGCGTGCGCAATGCTTCGCCCCAGAGATGTCTTGCCAATACCGGGAGCACCGCTAAAACAAAGTATCGGGCTTTTCATATCGCCTTTCAACTTTAAAACCGCCAGGTATTCAAGGATCCGCTCCTTGATCTTTTTCATGCCATAGTGATCTGCATTCAGAATTTTCGCAGCGTGTTTAAGATCGTAGTTATCCTGCGTATATTCCTGCCACGGGAGATCAAGCAAAAGATCGAGATGATTGTACACAACAGAATAGTCTGGCGTGGTAGGATGCATTCTCTCTAATTTCGCGATGCTGGCGTGAAACATGTCCTTTGCTGCCTGCGGCCATTTTTTTGCCTCGCCCTTCTTTTTCATCTCGGCCACCTCGCGCTCATTAACGTCGCCGCCGAGCTCATCTTTAATGCTCTTTAATTGCTGCTGTAAAAAATATTCGCGCTGTTGTTTGTCGATTTCAGTGCGGGTTTTGGTAGTCACCTTATTCTTCAATTCTGCAAACTGTAATTCTTTTTGAAGCAGCTCGATCAATTTCTCAGCGCGAAGCTTCAGGTCGTCGATCTCAAGCAAGTTTTGTTTGTCGCTTACATCACTGTTCAGATTGCTGCTCACAAAATTTACGAGGAACGAAGGATTTTCGATGTTCTTTAAGATGATCGCTGCTTCCGCCGGTAAGTTTGGCGATAGTTGGATGATCTGTGAAGCAAGATCTTTGATCGAGCCGGCATGCGCGTCAAACTGATCATCTTTCGCTAATTCGTCGTCGGCGAGAACTGTGATCGTGGCTACATAGTATGGTTCTTGTTGAACAATGCTGCCGACGCTAAATCTTTTTTTTCCCTGGATGATTATTGTAGTCCCGCCGTCGGGCATTTTTATCAGCTTCACAATTTTTGCAAC
>DASQJI010000152.1:0-2707 GCA_035631175.1 Parafilimonas sp. | reverse complement strand
TAGTTCATCGTCAGAGAAACCACCTGTGTTTACGATGATGCTGTGCACTTCATAGCCCTTGTCTTGCGTTAGGTATTTTACGCAGAAAGACGTATCCAGCCCACCGGAAAAACCGAGAACAATGCGGCTGACGCCCCCATCTCCTAGATGGGAGTAAAAGGGAACGTCGTTATTTTGATTCGATGACATTTCTATATTTTTTGAAGGAACATTTTTGGTGAATGATTTGCAGGCGGATTTTTTTCGTTTTAATCGTTGCGGTGCAGTCTCCATTCACAATTGACAATTCACATCATTCACATTCATGAGAAAAATATGGAGAACAGTGAAATGAATGATTTTCGCTGCTTTTGGCCGTCCTTCTGCTTATCTTTTTTTCTAAAGGCTTGCAGGAAACGGCTTTGTTTAAAATTCAGCAGCCGTTCGTATACTTTGCTTTTTTGCTCGAAATGTTCTTTCGTTTCCGTGGGTTCATAGTGGTCAGCAGGATCATACAACATCGCAGTGCATAAGCAATTCTTTCTCTCCTTGCTCATGAGTATATCGTAATTGACACAGCTTTTGCATCCGCTCCAAAACTGTTCATCATTCGTTAACTCTGAATAGGTGACCGGCTCGTAACCCAGTTCGCTGTTTATCTTCATTACGGCGAGCCCGGTGGTGAGCCCAAATATTTTCGAGTTGGGATAACGTTCTCTTGAGAGGTCAAATATTTTTCTCTTTATCTGCCTGGCCACACCGCTTTTTCTGAACTGTGGCGATACGATCAAACCACTGTTAGCAACAAAAGCGCCATGACTCCATTCTTCAATGTAACAAAAACCAACCCAGCAGCCGTCTTCCGTCAAGGCTATAACGGCTTTTCCTTCCTTCATTTTGTCGATGATGTATTCTACGCTACGTTTAGCAATACCTGTTCCGCGCGCCTTTGCGGACTCTTCCATTTGCTGCGTAATAGTTTCCGCATATTGGGCGTCGCCACTATCGGCTATACGAATGATTATGTTTGGTTCCACGATTTTCTAAGCTTGCTTGTAAAAAAATTTAGAGTTGCGAATGATGGTTTCGCAAATACCGTGCAGCACGATGTGCTGCCTGCCTGGGGGGAGTATTAAATTCTCGGTCGTCGAGCCGGTCGGAAACAGAAAGGATTAGGTAGGTCAACAACACCCATCATACATCCGTGATGGAAACAGTGCCTGCTATTGTATGTTGTGTTCGTTTTCAACTTTAGCTCAAGATATGTGTGACCAAAATTGTTTGAGGCAGCAAAAATAATAATGTTTAAAATACAACGCCGTTAAATTTTCTCATAATACGAACAGGTGTTCGTAACAGCAGTCCGCAAGAAGCAAATAAAGTCATGAGATCATTCCCGAAAAATTCCTACTTTGCCTTTATCAAATGCCGTGGTAATGAGGTGCCCTTTTACCTTACTCATGATATTGTGCAGCTGCGTGAATGTAAATGCCCGTTCTCCGAACACGAAAGATTCCAATATTGTCATCAGCGCTGCTAAAGACGTGTTCGAATTTGTGTACGACAAGCCTTCGAACAGCGTCCAGGTGAAGGAACAAATTTCAACCGACTATCTGTGCAACGATTACCGGAGCACGATACAGGTAGTTCAATTTTACAATGATAAAATGCAGATCAACGACGTTGATTTTTCGATCGACGGCAAGAAGCCGAAAGGCATTACACCGGTTTTCTCATACTACGAGATCGATGATTACTTTTATTCAGACGCGCACATCTGTCATTTCCCTTTGCCATTGGAGAAGAAGGGAAGTATCGGATCGGTGACATTCACCCGGACATATAAAGATCCGCGCTACTTAACCAATATTTTTTTCAGCGAATACTATCCTGTTGTCTCAAAGCAAATTGTTTTCAAAATTCCATCGTGGATGAGTATTGAACTTAAGGAAATGAATTTTACCGGCTATTCGATCAGCAAAACAAAAGATTCGAACGGCGACGAAGACGTTTACACATACACTGCAAAGAACATTGGTGCACGTATTACGGAAGAAAGTTGTCCCGGTCCAACGTATATCTATCCACACATATTAGTGGTTTCAAAAGAGGCGCATCCGCAAGGCAATTCATTTACTTATTTCAAAACGGTTGCCGACCAGTATGCGTGGTATCGCTATATTTTAAAAGATCTGTCGAACAATGAGACGATCATAAAAGCGAAGGCTGATGAGATCGTCGCCGGTAAAACGGACGATATGGAAAAAGTGAAAGCGATCTTTTACTGGATGCAAAACAATATCCGGTATATAGCTTTCGAAGATGGTATCGCAGGATTTCTGCCGGACAAGGCTGAGGAAGTCTTGAGAAAAAAATATGGCGATTGCAAAGGGATGGCCAATCTCACAAAACAGCTGCTGAAGGCTGAAGGATTTGACGCGAGGCTGTGTTGGCTCGGCACGAATCATATCGCTTACGACTACTCAACACCGTCGCTGGCGGTCGATGACCACATGATCTGCGCGCTCATCTATAAGGGAAAAACATATTTCCTTGATGCTACTGAAAACTACCTTGGCCTGAATGATTATGCAGAACGAATACAGGGCAGGCAGGTGTTGATAGAAGATAACGATAAATACATTCTAACGCATGTTCCGGCTACGACTTATACGCAAAACCTGGATTCAGAAAAGCGGGTCTTAACGGTGCAGGGAAGCAACCTTAC
>DASQJI010000151.1:0-1920 GCA_035631175.1 Parafilimonas sp. | reverse complement strand
TCCATAGTACAATACCTGCAGCAACCGACACATTCAACGAATGCTTCATTCCATGTTGCGGGATCTCTATACAACCATCTGCAATTTTAAGCACGGAGTTTTGAACACCTTCCACTTCGTTGCCAAATATTACTGCAATTTTCCCCCCTTCCGGCAGCGCGAATTTTTCGAGTTTCATGCTTTGTTCTGCTTGCTCTATGGCATACACTCGATACCCGTTTTCGTTTAGCTGAGCGATAGCATCTTCGATGTTTGGAAAATGCATCCAATCAACAGTGTCAACTGCTCCCAATGCTGTTTTGTGCACGGAACGGTGTGTCGGGGGCGGAGTATACCCGCAAATAAAAATCGCTTCGATCAAAAATGCATCAGCGGTCCTGAATATGCTGCCCACATTATATGCACTGCGGATGTTATCAAGCAAGACGATGATCTTGTTTTTTTCTGCCTGCTTGAATTCTTCAACGGTCTTGCGATTCAATTCAGCCATGCTAAGCTTTCGCATAAACACAAAAATAAATTACCCCGCGGCATTTGCGGGGTAATCGTCAATTCGCGTAAACGTATTTGGCGTCAATCATTCCAATTTCATGTCTGCGATCACGTCGTGGATCCGCTGTTTTAACATCAAGAGCGTTTCGTCAAATTTGGTCTTGTTTTCAAGATGCGCATGCACGCTGAAATAAAATTTGATCTTCGGCTCCGTGCCACTCGGCCTCGCAGAGATCTTCGTGCCATCCTCAAGTTTGAACTGCAACACATTGCTTTTCGGTAGTTCGAGCTTCCAGCTCTCGCCGCTCTTTAAATTTTTCCCTTGTTGAGTTTGATAATCCAGTATCTCCAACACCGGGCAATTATTGATATGTGTTGGCGGATTATCGCGGTACTGCTGCATCATTTCAGCAATTTCTTCCTGGCCGCGCATTCCTTTTTTGGTGATGCTGATGAGTTCTTCGTAATAAAAACCGTATTCAATATACAGCTCAATCAACTTATCGTACAAAGTATGTCCCTGGTCTTTTATGTAGGCCGCCATTTCGCATAAGAAAGCAACCGCGGAAATGGCATCTTTGTCGCGCAGCTTATCTCCAACCATAAGCCCGAAACTTTCTTCGCCGCCGATGATGTAATTTTCCTTTCCTTCTTTTTCTTTAATTAGTTCTGCGATCCATTTAAAACCCGTGAGCACGTTGTAACACGCAACGCCGTTCTTTTCTGCAATTGCGTCTATCATATCAGTGGTAACGATCGTCTTAATCACCATATCATTCGGCCGCGCAATTCCTTTAGCTTTCCTTGCCTCTATCATATAGGCGCATGCAAGTACGGCTGTTTGATTGCCATTCATCAGGACCCATTCGTCTTTATGATTTTTTATAGCGATTCCAACACGGTCGGCGTCAGGATCTGTCCCTAATAAAATATCCGCATTCATTTCGCGGGCTTTTTTCAGACCAATGCTCATCGCTTCACTTTCTTCAGGATTAGGGTACACCACTGTCGGAAAATTGCCGTCTGGCGTTGATTGCTCTTCAACAATAGTAACGTTCGTGAAACCAAACTGCTTCAACACTTCCGGCACCAGCGTGATGCCTGTTCCATGGATGGGCGTATAAACTATTTTCAGGTCGTGCTGCTTGGCAATCACTTCCGGATATACACTCAGGCTTTTAACCATGCTGATGTATGCATTATCCATATCCTTTCCGATGATCGTAATATTGGATTCACCACCGGAAAATTTTACATCATCCACGCTTTTGATCGCTTCCACTTCTTTGATCACATTCTTATCGTGCGGTGGAACCAACTGCCCACCGTCGTTCCAATACGCCTTGTAACCATTGTACTCTTTCGGATTATGCGACGCGGTACAAACCACTCCGCCCTGGCATTTCAGATCACGAATGGCAAAGCTCA
>DASQJI010000150.1:0-4293 GCA_035631175.1 Parafilimonas sp. | reverse complement strand
GGTGAACTTTCCTTTTTCAAAGTGTTCTCCGGGATCATTAAAAGCGGAATGGAGCTGGAAAATGAAAGCACGAACACATCAGAAAAAATAAACCAGTTGTTTTTGGTGGAGGGCAATAAGCGCGTTGCGGTAAATGAACTTGCGGCAGGCGATATCGGCGCTACATTAAAACTAAAAAATACACATGTAAATAATACGCTTCACACCAGGGGAAAGAATTATGAATTAAAGCCGATCGAATTTCCGCCGCCAAATATTACGGTTGCAGTGGAAGCGGTGAAGAAAGGCGAGGAAGAAAAATTGTCGCAGGCTTTACACCAGATAAGGGAAGAAGATCCAACCTTGATCGTTGAATTTTCACCCGAGTTGAAACAGATCCTGATCCATTGCCAGGGCGATATGCATCTGGCTGTTGCGAAGTGGAAGATCGAACATCTTTTCAGACTCGAAGTAAGATTTGTAAAGCCCCGAATACCTTACCGCGAAACCATACGCAAAGAGGCGGATGCGAATTATCGCCACAAGAAACAAAGTGGCGGCGCCGGACAGTTTGGAGAAGTGTACATGCGCATCGAGCCCTGGTATGAAGGCATTCCTGAGCCACACGGCTTAAATGTGCGTGGCCGCGATACGTATGACCTGGATTGGGGTGGTAAGCTTGTATTTTATAATTGCATCGTAGGTGGCGCGATCGATGCGCGTTTTCTTCCATCTATTCTGAAAGGTGTTATGGAGAAAATGCATAATGGTCCACTTACCGGCTCTTACGCGCGTGACATACGGGTATGCGTGTACGACGGAAAAATGCACGCGGTTGACAGCAACGATATTTCATTCAAGATAGCGGGATTGCAAGCGTTCCGCCAGGCATTTAAAGATGCAGACCCACAGATCCTTGAACCGGTTTACAAGGTTGAGGTATTATGTCCGGATGATCTTACCGGCGCTGTAATGGGCGATCTGCAAACAAGGCGTGCGATCGTAGAAGGTATAGATGCCGAAGGCCACTTTCAAAAAGTGACGGCAAAAGTGCCGCTGGCAGAAATGGATGGATACTCTTCTTCTTTGCGTTCGTTATCGCAGGGGCGCGCAAAATTCAGGAGCAGGTTTTCTGAGTATGCACCGGTGCCGTATGAATTGCAGCGCAAGCTGATTGATGAGCATAGCAAAACAGAGAAGGAAGAAGTTGCTTAGAAGTTTGACGTTCGGAGTTTGACGTTTAATTAATTTTGAAAGCCGTTCCTTATGGAGCGGCTTTTTTTGCTTTGGTCTGCGCGAGACACCGGTGAAGAAGCTAAGTTTGTATTTTTACCATGATGATTGTTATGACTAAAATAATTCTGAAGCTGTAATTTTATGAAAATCTCTGTTCTAACCCTCCTCTCCTTTTTCATCGCTCAAAATATTCATTCGCAAACCATGTTGCTTTCTCACTACCAGGCATTAACTGCACCTAAAGCGCCCAAAAAACAACATTTAATGGAGCAGCACGGCGACGTCCGTGATGACGAATATTATTGGTTAGGCACCCGCGACAGCGATGCGGTCATAAAATATCTGAACGACGAAAACAATTATTGCAGCCAGGTTCTAAAGCCCGCCGAAAAACTGCAAAAAACTTTGTATGATGAAATGCTTGGCAGGATCAAGCAGGATGATAACACCGTTCCCTATCTGAAAAACGGCTATTACTATTATACCCGCTATGAAACCGGAAAGCAATACCCGATCTTCTGCCGTAAGAAAGGCAGCGAAACGGCGCCGGAGGAAATTTTAGTTGACGCCAACACCGAGGCAAAAGGGCATGCGTACTGCGTGGTTACTGGCATCAATGTGAGTCCAAACAACAGGTACCTGGTGTACTCAGTCGACACGAGCGGACGCTATTTATATAAGGCCTTTGTCAAAGATCTTGAAACCGGCAAATTGCTTGAAGAGAATTTCCCGAGCGCCTTCGGCAATACTGTTTGGGCTAATGATTCGAAGACAATTTTCTATGACACGAAGGATGCGGTAAGCCTTCGTACTAACAAGGTATGGCGACACACGTTGGGAACACCGGTTACCGGCGATGGGCTGGTTTATGAAGAGAAAGATGAAACGGCCTATGCGAGTATTTCTAAATCGAAATCGGAGAAATATATTTTCATCGCATCTGGTTATACGCAAACGTATGAAACACAGTTTATCGACGCAGACCACCCTGAAAATAAACCTATCGTCATAGCGCCGAGGGAAAAAAATTTTTATTACGAAGTCGAAGCCTTTGGCGACAGCTTTTATATCAAAACAAATTATCAAAACGCGCCGAACTTTAAACTGGTGTCGGTTGCTGTAAATAATTTTTCACGGGAAAACTGGAAAGATGTAATTCCACATCGCGATGATGTACTCCTGCAGAGCTTTGATGTTTTCAAAGATTATCTTGTTTTGAATGAGCGCATAAATGGCATCTCAAAGGTGAGGATCATTGGCTGGCACAACCGCGCAGATAAATACATTACATTCGATGAGCCCACGTACGTTTCTTCACTCGATTACAATCCGCAGTTAAACACAGACATTGTTCGTGTTAACTATTCGTCCATGATCACGCCAACATCGGTGATCGATTACAATATGCGGACGCACGAAAAAAAAATAAGAAAGGTTCAACCGGTGATTGGTTACGACAAAGAACAGTATACAAGTGAATATCTCTGGGCCACTGCGCGGGACGGTTCGAAGATTCCTGTTTCGGTCATGTATAAGAAGAGTGCGCTGAAGGACGGCAATAATCCGTGCCTCTTGTATGCATACGGCTCATACGGAGTATCAAGCGATCCTTATTTCAACTCAAATATTCTGTCGCTGGTCGATCGCGGATTTGTCTATGCTATTGCCCATGTTCGTGGCGGAATGGAGATGGGATTCAAATGGTATGAGGATGGAAAGATGATGCATAAAATAAACACGTTCACCGATTTTATTGACGCCGCCGAATACCTGGTGGCCAACAAATACACAAACCCAGATAAACTTTTTGCGAATGGCGGCAGCGCAGGCGGATTGTTGATGGGCGCGATCGCAAACATGCGTCCTGACTTGTTCAAAGGAATTTTGGCCGACGTGCCTTTCGTAGATGTTATCACAACGATGAGTGATCCATCCATTCCGCTCACTACCGGCGAATACTCCGAATGGGGAAACCCGTCAAACAAGGAAGAATATTTTTATATGAAACAATATTCACCCTACGACAATGTTGCTAAGAAGGATTACACGAATATGCTGATCACGACCAGTTACAGCGACAGCCAGGTCCAATACTTTGAACCATCGAAGTTCACCGCGAAAATTCGCGAACTGAAAACGGATCACAACCTGCTGCTCCTTTATTGCAATATGCATGGCGCGCATGGCGGTTCATCGGGACGGTTTGACAAACTGCACGATATTGCGAGGAAATATGCATTTGTGCTCGGGCTGCTTGAATGATTCTCTTTTGTAAAAATTCTTGTTTAGAAATATAGTTACTGCAATGCCATCCGAACCGCCGTCCAATCATATTCTCCAAGCCCTTTTTCCATGCAATTTTCAAATTGCTTTTTGGCGAGCTCAGCTACAGGCATTTTAGCTTCGACTGATTTTGCCTGTTCCAAAACAAGATTCACATCTTTCAATCCAAGGCGAAGAAAAAATCCCGCAGGCAGATAATTTTCTTCCAGCAACAATTTGCTGTAATTAATATACACCGGCGCACTAAAAAGAGTTTGGGTGATCATGTTCGCCCATTGCTGTTTGTCGATGCCGCTTTTTTCTGCAAGCTCAATAGCCTCGCTCATGGCTTCAATAGCAGCAACGATCAAATAATTGTTACAGAGCTTAGCCACGTTAGCCGCAGGCACCTGTTCACCAAATTCCCAAATGCCCGCAGCGCCACAGTAGGTGAGAAAAGGCTTTACGTTTTGTACAGCAACAGCATTTCCTGAAACAAGAAAATTTAGTTTTCTGGCCCTGGCTGCCGCGGGTCTGCCCATCACCGGCGCCGCGACATATTGCTGATTTTTTGAAGCGTGCTCTGAGGCAAGCTTCCCGGCAGTCTGCGGAAGGATCGTACTGATGGAAACATGAATGCCTCCTTCTTTTAAGTTCTTCACGATGCCGTCTTCATCCAGGGTGATCTGGTTTAAGGCCGCATCGTCGGCGACTATCGAAAAAATGATGTCGCAAGCGGCCGCAAGATCTTTCACAGAACTGCACGGCGTAGCACCCGCTGAAACCAGCGGTTCCATTTTTGAGGCAGTCCTGTTG
>DASQJI010000149.1:0-28588 GCA_035631175.1 Parafilimonas sp. | reverse complement strand
GCCTTCGATCGCATCGAGCGCATTCTTTAAGAGATTTTCGATCACCCAGTCAAACAGCGGCGGAGAGATCATTGCCGGAATATTCGTCTCGTTGCCTGTGTCGAAATTGAACTTCACTTTTCCGGCTGCTCTTCTTTTTATATAGTCGATCATGTTGTGCACCTGCTCGACCAAATTTTTTTGCTCGAGCTGCGGGTTGCTACCGATCTTGCCAAACCGGTCTGTTATCAATTCAAGCCTGTTCACATCTTTTTCAATTTCCGCGCTGAGTTTTTCATTACCCGGCATTTCTTTTAATACTTCAACCCAGCCTTTCAAACTTGAAACGGGCGTGCCTAATTGATGTGCAGTTTCTTTTGCCATTCCTGCCCAAAGCTGGTTCTGTTCGCTGCGATAGGCGGTCCGCTGTGCCATGATCGTGACGACAAGAAATAGGCCTACGATTATTAACTGCACAATGGGATAGTATTGAACTTCACGCTGCAGGACGCTGTCGCCGTAATAATATTTGTTTACATAGTACGGCTTCTCGCTCACCACGAGGATGATTGGTTCATGTTGTTTTTTAAATTCCGCCAGTTTTTTGGGGAGGTATGTGCTGTCGTGTTTGATCTTGTTGCTGTCGAGGTTGAGATAGTTATTCGTGATGCTATCTCTTTCATTCGTTTCAATGATCGGTATCTCCGTATTTTCAGAGGAGATCTTTGATGCGAGATTCAAGCTTACTTCGTCTGATGCATTCAGGATGGTGCGTTGCGCTTCTACCCAGGTCTCAACTCGTTTCTTTTCATCGTTTCCAATTTTTTTCGCGAGGTACGAAGAGTAAAAGATAGTACCGCTAACAATTGCAGCAGAAATAATAAATATTAAAGTCTTTCCATTTAGCCATCGTTCTATCACGCTCCTAAAATAGAAAAATGTAAGGGCAAATAAAAATCCCGCAACAAGTGCGGGATTTTCAAATAACCAATGGGAAATATATGCCGGAGTTAATTAACCGAATAATCCGCCTTTCTTAAGTTCCTTCACACCTTCACCAATTTTATAACCGTTCTGATAGATCTCTATCTTATAGCTACCTGTTTGATATTTACCATTATCAGGTTTCCAGTCGAAGCTTACTGGCATACGCTTGCCTTGTTCATAATTAACGTCTACTTTGTTAGTGAAAACCTTTTCGCCTTCTTCACGTGTCTGGAAAGTTCCGCTTCCGTTTGCAGGGATCGTGATCGGGTGACCGTCGGGACCCGTTACGCAAACAAACAGTTCTTTGCTGCCGCTGGGTGCAATACGATTTTCGTCGAGGTCGAAAGAAATTCTAAACACATCAGCTCTTTTTGCGGTTGAAGTTGTTTTCTCTTTTCCGCTGCCTTTGATATCAAGAGCCGCGATGTTTATGTTTGACGCGTGCAGCGTAGAGCCCACGTCTTCCACGTGTTCTTTTTCTGCTGTTGTAGTGGCGAGAGTTTGTTCAACTGCTGCCTTTTGAACAGTCAGCGTGTCGCGCTGTGCGGTAAGATCAGTGTTGGCAACAGTAAGTGTTTGATTCTCCTGTTTCAACTGGTCAACCTGTGCAAGAAGGTCCGTGATCTTGCCATTCAATTCAGCGATCATTGATTTCGCTTTCTTCAGGTCTGCATTTTTCTTACCTAATTCTGATTTAATGCGCGATTTAAGATCATCGATTTCGGTCTTACGCGCCGCTAATTCGCCGGATAGCTTTGTGTTTGACCCGGTCAAAGAATCCATTCTCGCCAATGCATCGTTGTACTCCGTTTCAACGGCACTGCGCGAAGAATCTGCGGCTGTGTACTGCGTGGTAACCTGCTGAATTCTTTCGTTTGTTTTGTTTTTATCATAAATGATATAGCCCCATGTGCCGACAAGCGCGGCGATCAATATCCCGTAAATTAATTTCCGGTTGTCCCTGGGCTGGGATGCGGGCTCATTGCCGGATGAAGGATAATTACTGTAACTCATACAAAAAACTGATTTATATTTTATGAAATTGTTTACTATATTGAAACCAAAACAATACTTCTGAATTCAACTACATCCATATTCAACCTACTGTTGCTGGATATAGAGACAGTACCTTATTTTAATCGGTTCGATATGTTACCCAAAGAGTGGAAATTGCTCTGGCTCGACAAAATTTCCAAAACCATGCCAGAAAACATATCGGCTGAAGACAGCTATTTATTGCGTGCTGGAATTCTTGCGGAGTTCGGAAAAATAATTTGTATTTCAACCGGTTATTTTTACGAGAATGCGGACAAAAAAACTTGTTTAAAAATTAAAAGCATTTTTGGTGACGATGAAAAAGCATTACTGCAATCATTCATTAAGATCACTGATGCATTTTACAAAATCAATAACAGGTTTCAATTCGCAGGACATAACATCAGGGAGTTTGATGTGCCATATATCTGCCGCCGATTGCTTATTAATAATCAGTCCCTCCCTTACTATTTGCAATTCCATGGCGCTAAACCATGGGAGATAGAAATGGTTGATACGTTGCAGTGGTGGAAGTTTGGAGACTATAAAAATTATATATCACTCGATCTGCTTGCCACGGTGCTTGATATACCAACTTCAAAGGCCGATATGGACGGAAGCAAAGTGAGGGATGTATATTATGAGGATAAAGACCTGGAGCGCATCCGCGTTTATTGCGAGAAAGATGTAGTGGTTGCAGCGAATGTGATCTTACGTTTTAAGCATCTGCCTATATTGGAGGACGGTTGCGTGGCGATTGTAAAATAGTTGCGCAAACGCAGCCTGCTTTTTGCAAAAAGCTTCTATATTTGCAGCCCGTTCAAAACGAACAAGAACTGAAAATCGCGGCTTGAATGAGTTATTCGGGCAGCCTTGCCTCAGCGGTTCGACTTGAATAGAAAATGTTAGTGCGGTATCCCGATCGTATCGGGAAAAGGACTAAAAATGGCCGCCTGAATGGCTTAGTTGTGCAGGGTTGCATCGGCGATTCGATTGAATAAAAAAATTATGGTGCGGTAGCTCAGTCGGTAGAGCAAAGGACTGAAAATCCTTGTGTCGGCGGTTCGATCCCGCCCCACACCACAACAAAACTTAAGAAAACGTTTGCAGAGTGAAGTTTTTGCAAACGTTTGCTGTTTCCGGGAGTATCCGGAACACTTGCCTTTAGGTTTCTACGCCGCTCTTGCAAATGTGCTCTGTCTACGCATGAGGAGTGAGACAAATGAATAGCTCTGCCGGCGCTACTGAATTACCGTTGCAACTTCAGAATCGAAGGTCGAGAATTGTAATACTGAATCTTGTTTTGAAGCCTGTAGTACCCCGCTTAAGTAAATTGAAATCGTAAACCTCAGCGTATCCGCAGTATTATTAAAACCTTTCACTTCCATGTGCGCATTGAACGGATTCATAGATGTCGCAACGGTTGTTGACCAATAAGACGTTGAATCGGCTGCTGAAGCAGAAGCTTGCGCACCATCACCATTTATATAAGTGATATCAGAAAAAGGTTGATAGTTCGATGAACTCAATGAATATGATACCAGGCGTTCTGATGGCTCCGGGTTATTGAGATGTTTAGCACAGGAAAAGGTGAAGCAAGCGAGCAGGGACAAACTAATGAGAAATAAATTACAACGTTTACGCATGAATGATTTTTCGCAAAATTAAGACCGTTTGCCATCTATCGAATTTAAAATCTGAGCTTTATAAAACATACAACAAATCAAGTTCAATATCTCCGGGTTGGAAATTTCCTAAGTCTCCGCAGAGAATTGGTTAAAAGCGCTTCAATGTCCGGTATCGTTTGCTCTAGTTGCCGCCTGAATATTCGAAGTAAAAAAAATCATAGTTGCAGCCGGCCAATTAAGAAAAAATTGTTTTACCGATTTTGTCTGATCAGGCAGCCTGCACTTCAAGCACGAATTGACGCGCTTTGTCCAAACACCCATCCGTTCACTTCGAAAATGTGAGCGATGACATCTGTTGGTTGCTATAAATTTATTCTATTTTTTTGCAGACTGTTGCGCACGATCTATTTTTCCAGGCTCTAAAAAAAATTTTACAGTCATATGTGTTACGATGTCGCTTATACAGCAAAAGCAAGTGAACTCTCAACGTGGGTCCCGGAACTCATCTTTGACGAAGACGTTCAGCTGCTCCTGGATGGTACACACATAATCGGTCATGACTATCGTGAGCACCCGATCATTTACAAAAGCAGGCAGGATCAAAAGTTGCACTGCCGTTTGATGGAGTGGGGATGCATTCCATATTACATTAAAAATGAACACGCTTATTTACGGCAGCGGGCGGGCATGCTGAACGCAAGAAGTGAAAGAATACTTGAAGACAAAACAAGTTATTGGTACGAGATACGGAACAGGCGATGTTTGATTCCAGTCACCGGTTTTTACGACCATCGCGGAATTAAGGGATGGAAAAAGAAAGTGCCATATCATATCAAATTGAAAAACCATGAAATGTTTTTCATCGCAGGATTGTACTCGGTAGCGGAATTGCCAGACACTGGGACAGGAGAAATGATCAAGCGCTGGACATACACATTAATTACAAGGCCGGCGAATGACATCATGCGCAATATTCACAACGACGGAGAAAATAAATGGAGAATGCCTCTGATGCTGCCTTTCGAAATGAGCATGGAATGGCTGGCTACTGAACTCACTGTTGACCGCTATAAAGAAATTCTAAGCTTCGAAATGCCGGATGCGGAATTAGATTATTGGCCCGTTTGGACGATAAGAACATCGAAGGACCGACCTGACGGCAAGGCGAAGAATGTTTATTTTGAATGGGAGAAATTGCCGGAACTTGGCGAAGCGAATCCGGATTGATGATAAGCTGCTGAAAGATATCAGATCAAATTCTGCTTCAAATATGTAATACTCTTCGTTATACTGTCGAACGGCGAGCCCGGACATTTATCCTGTTCGATAAAAAAGTATTGAAGACCTGCTTTGCCAGAGAACTTGAAAATGCGTTTAAAATCTATTGTCCCGTTGCCAACCTCAGTAAAATCATGTTTAGGTGTGCTGTCCATATCCTTTACATGCCACAGCGGGAAACGATGCGGATGCGTCTCGAAGATCTGCACAGGATCGTGTCCCGCTTTGGTAACCCAATAAAGATCCAGTTCTAATTTTACGAGATCTTTATCTGTGTTGGCGAGTAGCACGTCATATGGCAACTGGCCGTTCTGTTCAACGAATTCAAAGTCGTGATTGTGATAGCAAAATTGGATGCCGGCCTTCTTGCACGTTTCTGCGGCCGTATTAAATTGTCCCGCCATTTCCTTGTAATGGTCTATTCCTCCGCGTTCGGTTTCTGAAAGCCATGCGCATACCATGTATTTTACGCCAACGGCTGCAGCATCATCTACAGCCCGCTGCCAGTCGTGCAGAATTGTTCCCTGCGTGTCCGTTCCGTCTTTTTCCTTTTCGAGACCTAGCCGGTAATGAGCGCTTGGCATGATGAGCCCGGTGTTTTTTAGCAATGCTGAAAATTGTGTTGAATCCATGCCGTAAAATTTCTCCTTCGCGTACCCGGCGCACTCGATTGAATTAAACCCAATTTTTGCGACCTGCTCTAATGTGCCCTGTGGATCTTTTGCCATTTGGTCCCGCACAGTATACAACTGCAAGCCGATGTAGGAATGATTGAAATTCAGAACGGATGGCTTTACCAACAATGCGGCAGAAGCGAATGTTGTTGACTTAATAAATGTACGTCGGGTGGTCATGTGACAATTGTTAGCGTTAAGACAAACACGCGTTGTCGAATTCTCGCTGCCAAAAGACAAAGATGTACGGCCAAAGTTTAACCATTAGCCGGAAATCAGTACCATCGAAGAGTCGGCTGAATGCCCAAAACACGGCTTACCACGAGACGATTTTCAAACGCGATTTGAACTTGTTAAAGGTAAGTCAATCCTCATATAAAATTGCCGAACTATATCCTTTCAAATTCAGTTGTCCTGTTACTGGCCGGTTCATTTCATGCATGCCATTCGAATCGACAGCAGTTTTCCAACTGCCTTGTGGCAAAGGAATGCTGAGCTCTTTGTCGGTGCCGTTGAATGCGATCCATATTCGTTTCCACTTATCTCCTGCAGCGGAGCCGTTGATCGTATAGATGATGGTTCCTGCCCGTGCGGTTGCATCAAAAACGATATTTTTCTTTATCCCTTCATCGGTGGTCATTCTGAAGGCAGGATGCTCTTTACGAAGGCGGATCAAATATTGCAGATAATTGGTAGTACTGCGATACTTGGTTTTGGCGTCCCAGTCAATTTCGTTGATACTATCGGGTTTGTTGAAAGAATTTTCAACTCCTTTTTTATTACGCAAAAATTCGGTACCTGCATGAAGAAACGGAATCCCTTGTGATGTAAGTACTATTGTTAGTGCGAGCTGCTGCATGTGGACACGCGCTTCTTCCGTTGCAGTCGGATATGATAAGCTCAGTTTATCCCAAAGCGTGTTATTGTCGTGACATTCGCAGTAGGTAATGGTATTCCATGGAGCGGCGGCGTAGGCCGCTTTCGAATAATTTACTTTTTGGTAGTCCACCTGCGGATGACTGCATGAAGCAACTATTCCAAACTTTACCGATTCTTCCATGCCTGCTTTCCCGCTGGCAAAACCACGGTCATTAATATCAAATACACTGCCCTTGATGCCATCTCGAATGTCGTCGCTGAAGACGGCGATGCCATGCAATTTATACGCATTGGGTTTCAGAGCGCGCAGTGAATCCGGCAATGGGCAATCACCCGCCGTCCAGCCTTCACCATATAAAATAATATCCGGTTTTATTTTGTGCAGCGAATCAGAGATGAGGTTCATTGTTTCAATATCATGCACGCCCATCAGGTCGAACCGAAATCCGTCAACGTGATATTCTCTTACCCAATACATAACGCTTTCAAGCATAAACTTTCTGAACATTGGACGCTCACTTGCTGTTTCGTTTCCGCAGGCGGTTGCATCTGAAAAGCTGCCATCCGATTTGTGCCGGTAATAATAACCTGGAACGAGTTGATTGAAATTGGAATTCGCCGTAACGCCGGTGTGGTTGTACACGACATCGATGACCACTCTTAACCCGTTACTGTGAAATGTTTGAACGAGCTTTTTAAATTCTTTTATACGTGTAACTCCGTCATAGGGATTAGTGCTATATGATCCTTCCGGCACATTATAGTTTAGCGGGTCATATCCCCAGTTATATTGCGCACTGTCAGGTTTTGATTCATCGATCGAGCTGAAGTCGAAACACGGTAATAAATGAACGTGTGTTATTCCGAGTTCTTTTAAATGATCCAGGCCGGTTGACAGTCGAGCGTTATTTTTTGTACCGGTTTCGGTTAGGCCGAGGAATTTTCCTTTATGTTGAATGCCTGAATTGTCATCAATGCTTGCATCACGAACATGGAGCTCGTAGATCACTGCATCGGTTGCATAATTGTTTTTTGAAAAAGGCGGACTCTTATCCGAGTTCCAGTTTGGTGGATCCGTTTCTTTAAGGTCAACGACCATAGCCCGTTTGCCATTCACGCCCACCGCTTTTGCATATGGGTCAGGAACTTCGTTCAGCCATGTATCATTTACTTTAACCGAGAACGTATAAAAGGCCCCTTTAAGATCTTTATTTATCCTGATGTACCAGGTGCCTCCATCATCTTTCTTCATGCTCTCTGTTTGCACGACCGTGCCTCCGGCGCCATCTTTGTAAAAGACGATTTTTGCTTCCTCGGCAACCGGGCTCCATATCCGGAAGGAAGATGCACTTTTAGAATACATCAAACCCAATTGTCCGTGATACACAGGATAGGTATCATAGTCCTGCGCATTTGCTAAAAGGACAATAAAGAAGAATACAAATCCAGGTATGAATTTTTTCATCTCGCTCGTTTACGCTAAAGTAAGCCTGTGCACTAAATTCGATCAAAATGTTTTCGGTTAATTTCACCTCATTCATATGGACGAATCGTTACAACAGGTCTGGCAGAAAGTCACGCACTATTGTGCTTACCAGGAAAGATGTCATGCGGAAGTAAGGGAGAAACTATTTTCGTTTCATCTGAAAGGAAGAGAAGTTGAGACGCTGATTGCAAAACTCATCGAAGAAAACTATTTAAATGAACAACGATTTGCAACAGCATTTGCGGGTGGTAAGTTCCGGATAAAGCATTGGGGTAAGCAAAAGATCAGGCTTGGATTGAAACAAAAACGAGTGAGTGAATATTGTATCAGGAAGGCACTTGATGCAATTGATAATTCAGCGTATCAAAGGACATTCGCACGACTTGCGGAAAAAAAACTCCAGCTCTTGAAAAGCGAAAAAAATATTTTCATTAAAAAAAGAAAGCTGCGCGATCACCTGCTTCAGAAGGGATATGAAAGCGCACTCATAACGGAATGGTTCAAGAACATTTAATTCAAAATTTTTTATCGATCAGGTAATCACAGACGGCTATTTACATCATAGAAATTTTAAAGTATATCATCAAGAAAGGATACGCTCCGTCGCATGAATGTTGGAAAGCTATGACTCTTCCGGCAGAAGGTTTTAAGGTTCTTTTACATCTATGTCCGCCTATATTTGCGGTTTTATGAAGGGCGAGCAAAAATATGAAGCAGTCATTGGCCTCGAGGTGCATGCCCGTTTATTGACCAATAGCAAACTGTTTAGCAGCGATGCGAATGCTTACGGGTCAGAACCGAACGAGAATGTGAGCGTGATAACGCTGGCGCATCCCGGAACGCTTCCGAAAACAAACAAGAAAGCCGTTGAACACGCTGTGAAAATGGGAATTGCGTGCGGCTGTACCATCAAAGAAAAAAATTATTTCGCCCGCAAGCATTATTTCTATCCCGATTTGCCGAAAGGGTTTCAAACTTCTCAGCACGCGGCACCGATATGTTTGGGTGGAAACCTTAAAATAAAGACTTCAGCCGGAGACCACGATGTGATACTTCATCACATTCACCTTGAGGAAGATGCCGGGAAAAGCATCCACGATATGGATGATGCTTTTAGTTTTATCGATTATAACCGTGCAGGTACACCGCTGATAGAGATCGTTACTGAACCGTGCATGCATTCTGCGGAAGAAGCAGGAATATTTTTGACCGAATTGCGTAAGCTCGTGCGCTGGATAAATATTTGCGACGGAAACATGGAAGAGGGCAGCCTGCGTTGCGACGCCAACGTTTCTTTGCGATTGAACGGAGATCAAAAATTGGGGACGAAAGTTGAAATAAAGAACCTTAACTCCATTCGAAATGTAAGAAAGGCGATCGAATTTGAAATTGAAAGAATAACAGCGATACTGGATGATGGCGGCATTGTATTGCAACAGACGAGGAGTTTTGATGCAGGTACGGATACAACGTTTGCTATTCGTGAAAAAGAAGAAGCGAATGACTACCGGTATTTGCCGGAGCCGGATCTTCCACCGCTGCATCTCACAAAGGACTACGTTAACACGATAAGAACTTCAATGCCGGCACTTCCACATGAATTAATACAACGTTACCAGCAGGAATACAATCTGAGTGAGTACGATGCTGCGCAACTCTGCCTCGAAAAAGAGATCGCAGACTACTTCGATTCAACGCTTGAGCATACAACGAACTATAAAGCGGTGGCAAACTGGATCAACGGGCCGTTGAAGCAATTATTGAACGAACAAACGATCTCTCTCAGCGATATAAAGCCGTCTCCCAGAAAACTTGCGGAAATAATAAAATTGATAGAAGATGGGCATATCAGTTTTTCTGCCGCTTCTTCCAAATTGTTGCCGGCAGTTTTGGGAAATGAGGACTCGCCGGTTTTTGAAATGGCAAAAGATTTAAATCTTATCCAAACAACTGATGCCGGCGAACTCGATGAATGGATCAGGACCGTGTTGAATAAGATGCCCGACAAAGTCGCCGAATACAGGAAGGGAAAAAAGGGTTTGATAGGATTATTTGTCGGTGAAGTAAAAAAGATCAGTAAGGGCAAGGCGGACCCACAAACGGTAACGGCAATGCTCGAAAAGGAATTGAATTGATACAATCATAGTTCACATGAAACGTGCATTATACTTTATTACAGGGATTATCCTGGTGGCTGCGTGTCATAAGAAAGAAACAGGCGCCTTTACGATAACAGGCAAATTTAAAAGTGCGCCGGGTGATACGGTCTATCTTCAGAAGCTTTCGTATCAAACTGCTGATATGAAAACTGTTGATTCAGTAAAGCTCGCTGCTGATGGAAGCTATAAGCTAAGCTCCGCCGATACTCAACAAAATTTGTATCTCATCAGCTTTAAGAATAACCCGGCGGTGATCGTCGTGAACGATTCAAAGGATATTCACGTGGATGTGGACATGAACGGCTACCACGAGCCTGAGGTCAGCGGTTCGGAAGCGACCAAACAATTGTATGGCTTTATCGGTGATTACTTCCAGAAAGACTCGATGATCTCGGCAACATATTACCAGTTGGATACTATTGGCGCAGAAGCGATGAAAGACACAGCTCTCATCAAAATGCTCCAGATGAAGTACACAAAAGAAATAAATGCGTTAGATGAGCTCTTCAGGAATTTTATCGCGAAGTCAAATAACCCGGCAGGCATCTGTTTCGTTCTCGACAAGGCCAAAGGCATTGTTTCACCGGACGAATTGTATGCGCTTGTTGAGGATGCTTCTAAACGTTTTCCTCAGCATAATGGGCTGGCGATATTTAAGAGTGCCATCACACAATCTGTACGCGGAGGCTCTGCAGGTAGTTCCTATACATTACTTAACCAGCAGGCGCCGGATCTTACAATGAAAGACGTGAATGGAAAAAATTTGAGTGTCAGCACTTTCAGGGGAAAATATTTGCTGGTTGATTTTTGGGCAAGCTGGTGTGCGCCGTGCCGCGCTCAAAACCCCGTTGTAGTCGCCGCTTACAACAAGTTTCGAAATAAGAATTTTCAAATCCTCGGCGTGTCACTGGATGCGGACAAGGGAGATTGGATGCGTGCAATAAAAGCGGATAACTTAAACTGGCCGCAGATGAGTGACCTGAAACACTGGGAAAGCTCTGCCGTAACCACATATCAATTCGAAGCGATACCTTTCAACGTGCTCATTGATCCGGCAGGAAAAATAATTGCGGCGGGTCTGCGCGATGAAGAGCTTGACAAGAAATTGAGTGAAGTCTTGCAATAAATAATCTTGTCCAAGGCGCTTTTTTGTAACGAGAGCCGCACACCAGTGAGAACTATTTTTCGACGAAAAGAATAGACCAGGTAGAGAACCTCTTCGACCTCCGCTCGCTCTGCCGGAACATTAAACAGGAACTTCGACCCGCGACAATCTCCGAGTAACCACATCACTCGGACAACAACAATTTAATTCGACGACTTATCCACTTCTCAAAAAAGATTTTTGGAAACGACACATATCCATTTACTTTGTCTTTCAAAGTGCTTTTTATGAATGCTACGGAAAAACTTTCGAATGAACTCCGCGATATAAAGCAAATGATGGAGCGCAGCAGCCGGTTCATCAGTCTCAGTGGACTCAGCGGCATATCAGCAGGCATCTGTGCTTTGATCGGGGCTTGGTTCGCGCGAGACATCCTGGAACAAAGAAGCGCTCTTGATGGAGCTAATAGCAAGACCGATGCCGACAGCGTCCTGCGCGGTGATCTTTTAAACAGCGGTTTGTTGCAGATCGCCGTGCTTACATTTATGGCCGCCGTTTTTTTTGCGTTCATATTCACTTACCGGCGAAGCCGGGTAACTAATGTTCCGATATGGGGCGCGCAGGCACAGCGGGTGCTCGTACATGTGGCTGTTCCAATGATCGCGGGCGGAATTTTCTTACTGGCACTTTTGAAAAACGGCGTTTACGATTTCATTGCGCCCGGTTGTTTGATATTTTATGGTTTAGGTGTCCTGAATGCAAGCAAGTTTACGCTCCCCGAAACGAAATGGCTTGGCTATAGCGAGATACTGCTCGGCATCATTAATCTCTTTTTTACAGGACAGGGGTTATATTTCTGGGCCGTCGGCTTTGGGGTATTGCATATTATCTACGGAGCTGCAATGTGGTCAAAATATGAAAGAAATTGAGTCGTGCTGATGAAAAATCCAATAGAAAATTTAAACAAGGTCTTCGACAGCCGGATCCGGCTGGGCATTATGAGTGCGCTGATGGTAAATGACTCCATAAATTTCAACGACCTCAAAGCATTGATCCAGGTGACCGACGGAAACCTGGCCAGCCATATCAAAGCGCTTGAAGAAAGCGGGTACATAAAAGTGCAGAAAGGTTTTATCGGCAGAAAAACAAACACGCTTTACTCGGCAACAAAGGCTGGTGAAAAAGCTTTTCGCTTTCATCTTGACGCATTGGAGCAGATGATAAAGAGAATGAATTAAAGATTTTTTTTTGATCACAAACTTTGTATTTCAAAGTACTTTTAAATACTGGAATCACGGATGGTTCCGCGCTAGCAAAAAAAAGTCTGGTATAAGGCCCGTTCATATCGGTCTGGCAAATTGTTGTACTTGTTCAGCTGTAACCGTAACATAAAAAATATTAATATGAAATCCTCATTATTTATTGCACACTTCGCCGCAGCCGTGATCCTTACATGCGGCATTTTGCTCGTGTATGCTTCAGTTCAGCAAGCACACCGGTCCGCTGCCAACGATCCGCAACTGCAGCTTGCGAGAGACCTTGGCATTGCGTTGAATTCCGGCAAAACGGTGAACAATTTATTTCCTAAAGACACGATTGATATCGCTCAAAGTCTTGCAGTGTTTGCAGAAACCTTCGATGAGCAGGGTAATCCATTACGATCAACGGGGCTTTTAAACGGACAATTGCCACAACCACCTGCGGGCGTGTTGGATTTTACAAAAAATAACCAGGAAGATGTGATCACCTGGCAACCTGAGAACGGTGTTCGGATGGCGATGGTCTATGAAAAAGTAAATGCTGCGGGTACCGGATTTGTTGCGGTGGGCCGTTCATTGAAAGAGGTTGAATTACGGGAAAACAAGCTTGTGCGCATGGTCGCTATTGCATGGATCGCATGCCTTGCAGTTTTGCTTGTGCATTTATTAGTGCAGATATATTTATTCAGAAAAGCTTCCATAAAACAGGCGGCATGAAAATTAAAATGATCCTGCCGGCTTTAACGGAAGCAAAGAGCCCGTTTTGGAGGCCGATCAAATATTCATTGTTTCCACCGCTTGGTCTTGCAACACTGGCGGCTTATTGTGATGAGAATGACGATATCAATTTGCAGGATGAACATGTGGAGGAACTGTATATCGATGATGAGCCGGAGCTTGTCGTGATCCAGGTGTATATCACAAACGCTTTTCGTGCTTACAAGCTCGCGGATCATTACAGGAAAAAAGGCGCTTATGTTTGTTTAGGCGGTCTTCATGTTACATCTCTTCCAGACGAAGCGATGCAACATGCCGACACGGTATTCGTCGGTCCCGGTGAAGAGTGCTGGCCGCGGTTTCTGAAAGAATATAAGTCGGGTAATGCGCAGCACGTTTATTCTTCAATCGAACGAACAATAGAAAATATTCCTCCGGTTAGAAGAGATCTCATTAAACGTCATTTATACCTGGTGCCGAATTCGATCGTCGTCTCAAGAGGCTGTCCCTACCATTGCGACTTTTGCTATAAGGATGCATTCTTTGAGGGCGGCAAAAGTTTTTACACGCAGAAAGTCGACGCAGCACTCGCGGAGATCGAGCGGCTCCAAGGGCGTCACCTGTATTTTCTCGATGACCACCTGTTGGGAAATCAAAAATTTGCTTCAGCATTGTTTGAAGGCATGAAAGGAATGAACCGTGTTTTCCAGGGCGCGTCAACCATCAACGCAGTATTGCATGGCAGGCTCGTTGAAAAAGCGGCTGAAGCGGGACTGCGCAGTTTGTTCGTAGGTTTTGAAACATTGAATGGTAATAACCTGGCACAGAGCAACAAAAAACAAAATGTCGGGCAGGATTACAATGAAGGCATCAAGCGACTTCACAGTCTTGGCGTTATGATCAACGGCAGCTTTGTGTTTGGGCTCGACGACGATGATAAATCTGTTTTTATGCGCACCGTTGAATGGGCTGTAAAAAATGCTTTAACCACCTGCACATTTCACATTCTTACGCCGTATCCCGGCACAAGGCTGTTTAAGAAAATGGAAGAGGACGGAAGGATCCTGCATCGTAACTGGGATCTGTACGACACGCGTCATGTAGTTTATAAAACAGCCGGGCTTAATGAACGGGAATTAAAGAAAGGTTATGACGACGCTTATCGCAGTTTTTATAGCTGGCCAAACATTTTTCGTGCAAGCATGGCGCACGATAATTTCAAACACATCATAAAACATTTCACCTATGCAGGTGGATGGAAAAAGTTTGAACCACTTTGGAATTTCCTCATCAAGACCGGTGCATTGAATAAAATGCTGCCTCTCCTGGAAGCGGTGTTATCAAGAACAAAGTCAGCCGATTCGACGCAAAAACAACTGTCGCCCTTCCCGGCGATCGCGTAAAGCAATTTCCATGATTAGAATAAAACTGATACTGAGAACCATTTTGTCATTGCGGCTCATAAGGGATGTACACGTACCGATTTACATCGTGATCTTTGCATTGGCTTACCTCGCAATTATCTTTTTTGTGCTGAAAACATTTCATCACAACCGCGATAAGCCTTATTAAAATCGTTTATATGCAAACTGATCTAAACGCTGGCCCGGCACAATCTTTTGTGGCAGCAGTGGCAAATGCCTTTCACGGGATCATAGATTTTTTTCGATTGGAAAGGAACGGCAGGATCCAGGGCTTAATTACGATCATTGTACTGCTCGCGAGTGCTGTTCTTCGTTTAACTTCCATCGAATGGATCGTTGTGCTTTTGTGTATTTGCGCCGTGCTCGGTTTAGAGATGGTCAACAGCGCACTGGAACATTTGTGTAACCTGGTGCAGCGGGATTTTCATCCGTTGGTAAAAAAAATAAAAGATGTTTCGGCGGGCGCAGTCCTCGTTGCATCAATCATCAGCGTCGTCATAGGCCTGATAATTTTCATACCAAAAATATTTGCGCTTGTATGAAGTTCAAAAAAAACTGCCCCGCATATTAATGCAGAGCAGTTTTAAATTGAATTCGTTGAAAATTTAAAAATCAAATCCGAGACAGAAATAGAATACTGCCGGACCGCGGAATATTCCGCGCATCTGCCAGCCGATATCTGCCTTCAAAAAATATCCGAGCAAAGTGCTCCTTGCACCAAACCCATAGCCGCCGGCAAATGGACCGATTCCACCCGCTTTTATTTTGACATCCAGCGGACTAAGCCCCGCAGGCGGAGGTGGATCCAAATGGTAAATAACGGTCGGCCGCTTGATAGCGCTCACTGGTCCGGCCCACGCCGTCCCCAAATCGATAAATTGAACGAGTTGGAAATTGCGAAGGAACGCATTGTTTATTGGACTACTGAGCAACGTAGTAAACACGGGAAGCCTTAGTTCGCTATTTATGACAGCATTGTTACTCCCGTTTGCTGCATTTTGATTAAAGCCCCTCAGATTTAAAGCGAGCGTTTGAAAAGAGTACGGCACCCTGGTGTCTGCGTCCAGGTGGTTAAACTTTGGAAAGACCCATCCGTCTTCTCCACCGAGATAATAGATCAGTTTTGCATCTCCGAAAGAAAAATCTGCTGCTGCTCTTACGGCCCAAATAAAGTTTCGGTAGATCTTTAAGTAGTGCCGCGCATCGATGCCTACATTGATGGTGTTTTTGTTCTTCAAAGCCGACGCTGCGTTTGCCGGCACAAACAGCTCCGTATATATTTTCCACCTGAAACCATTCCATATATTATCTGCCGGGTGGATCGTGTTATCATGCACAAATTCAAGTCTCGAAATTATTGTCGATGAGACGGAATCAGGAAGCTTCAGCACGTCAGGATAAAGAGCCACGCCTGCATATTCCGGTCGGAGCGTCCCTATGTCCTTTCTCAATCCCATAACAAGCGACAGCCTGTTCACTTCATTAAAAGGATAAGAAACATTTGCCTGGTACAGGTTTGTAATTACAACGTTGTCTAAAAGGTTATAGTCGACGCTGGTGTTGTAATCTATTCCGCGATAAAACCCATCGTAGTTTGAAACGTTGCTTCGGTAGTAGGTCAATCCCCAGTCAATACGCTTGCGGTAGTTTTGAAACGTAAGAAACGCATCTTTATCATCGAGCGATGTTCCGAGCCGCACCCCGCCAATTAACTTTACATCCTCCATGATATCACTCACACCAACTCTAAACGTGAAATTAACCGCATTGCCATTGTTTAAATAGATGGGTCCGGTTTGACTATATCCGCCGAAAGGTTGATACCTGGTTATGAGAATATTGTTGCTGAAACCGGCGAGCACATAATCCGCCTCGAACTTCAGCTTATAGTCATACAATTTCGACTTTGCTAAATAATCCGGGCGTGGCGCCGTATACTCCGGCACTACCGGCGCAACGTTGGAGACATTTGTTGCAGAATCTTTTTTCTCTTCTTCAAATTCATTCTGAAACTGGTTATTGTTATTCTGTGCCGTATCCGTTGGGGCGATCTGCACCGACTGGCCGCCAGCGAGCCGTTCCTCCGTTATCATTCTGCGCACATAATCCGTCGGTCTCGCATTTACGTTCCTTTTTCGCAGTGTTGCCGAATCTACGCGCAGCTTATACAGAAATTTATAATCTCCTTCCTTTCGGACTTCGCTTACCTGGTCATTATTTCCCGACACGCGTGTCTCCAGCAGGCTGCTTTGATAATTGGTTATGGGAAACGTGTACGTACTATCCTGGTACACTTTAAAATAACTTATGCTGTCCGGTTGAGCCTTTTGCCATGCGCGCAACGTAGAATCCATTTCGTTCGGGTCAGGGTTCCGCAAGATGTCCTCGCCCACATAATACAACGTATCGATTCCACCAGGCTGCGTGGTAAAAAAGCCTGCCCAGCGATTACCGATGCCATTTTCGTCGCTTACAAATGTGAAATGATTTTGATTGTACTGCATCGGGTAACGCGCGTTACCATACTTTAAATTGGTAAGCTGAGTGATCTGCCGAAACTCACTGTTGTTATTGATATCTGCGAGAAATATATTGAAGCGATTGCGGCTAGGCAATACGGTGTCTGAATTTGGCGCATTCACGCCCGGCCGGTTTGAGGCGAAGATTATTCCCAGCCGGTTGGGGAATGAAACAAACGTTGGATCAAGATCGTCGTAGATGTCGTTTGTGACCTGTTTAATATCCTCGTTATCGATCCGGTACGTAAAAATATCCGTGTGGCCATTCTTTACCGCACTGAGCAAAAGGGTATTTGCATTAAAAATAAAACCGGCATCAAGCACCTGCTCAAACCCGATTACCTCCTGCTTAAAACGTTTGATATTCGCTATCACGTCATAAACAAACATGTAGGTCTTGCCTTCTTTCGTATACATGCAAAGGAGTCTTGATCCCTTGCCATCCCACGCGAGGATCGGCATATTCGGATTCATGTCTCCGGAGATCGTCCGTACCCCAAATTCAAGCAGTGTGTGTTCATCAAAAACATTATCGTAATACTTCACCTTATATTTTCCCTTGGTGAATTGCACCACAGCATAAGAATTGTTTTTTGGATTTGGGTTCGCATTGAAGTGATAGAAATCGCTTTTGGTGAGATCTTCAACTACGGATAATTTTCCTTTCGGCGCATTTCGGCGTTGTTTGATATCGGCTACATACCGGGTCTGTTCTTCGGCCATAAAATCCTGCAAAACTTCCTTAAACTTTTTCTTGCAAATGCGCTCGGAGGCTGTGTTCAAATTCTTATACAAACGCGCGAGGTATAAAAAATAGGTAACGTTTTGAGGTTTATATTTCCGTGCGATATAATACCAGAACGCGTGCCCCGCAAGAACGGGTTTATCAAAAGCAAACTGGTAAAAATTATTATAATCGCCGCCGAGGATGGCATTTTTGAGCTCATCATCATTTTCAGTACTCCAATGTTGAGCTATATAATCAACGTAGCCGTCTGTCAGCCATTTTGGAAGATCAAGCAGGGCCTGGTTGCTCGCAAATTCGCCAATGTCGTCACCAAAGAGAATATTATCAGTGAGAATTCTTGCGATGCCTTGCCTGATCCTCAAATGAAGCGTGTTGTGATTTCCATCAAAATAAAGAGGGATCTTATTGTTCACAAGTGTGGTGAGCCCGCCCGCATTCTGCCAGTCAATTCCCAGTCCTATATTGCTGCTTTTGTAATCGTCGTAATTATCGTAAAGAACAAGGGTCGTGCGGCGCTGCAGCGAGTAGTCGATATCCGTTTCGATAGAGTCTAATTCTTCTTCAGCTACCTGCGTAATATATTTAGCCAACTCAAGCCCGCCCTGGTTGAAGTACACATTAAAATTGGGGCTTTGATAAAACTTCCAGGTGAATTTTTCATATTGAACGCGATTTTTGCCGAATTCGACAGTGTTGACTTGAGCAGCGAGTAAAAAGGGTAAGAAGAGCAGTGTTATTCCGAGGACGATTTCCGGCCTTAAGCTTTTACTTTGCATATCTCTCATAAAATCTTAAAATTAGCATAATAACTTGTAAAGGACTTGTAAAAACCAGTATGATAAAAGTAGAGTATTTTACGTTTAATCCTTTCGCTGAAAATACTTATGTGTTGAGCAACGAAAAAGGCGATGCGCTTATTATAGACGCCGGTTGTTATTTTACTGCCGAAGAAAAAACACTGGAAGATTTCATTGCTTCAAACGGTTTGAAACCGGTGCAATTGCTGAATACACATTGCCACATTGATCACGTTTTTGGTAACGAGTGGGTGCACAAAAAGTACGAGCTGGAATTATACATGCATGCCGGCGAAAAAATGGTGTTGGAATATGCACCGGCGGCTGGTAATATGTACGGGCTACAGTTCACGAATTATAAGGGGCCGGTCCATTACTTGAATGAGGGCGACGAGATTTGGTCAGGTGATGATAAGTTGACGATCCTTCTTACGCCCGGCCATTCGCCGGCGAGTATTTGTTTTTACTGCGAGGCACAGCATTTTTTGATCGGAGGTGATGTACTTTTCCGGGAAAGCATTGGACGGTTTGATCTGCCCGGCGGTAACGAACAACAGCTTCTTAAAAGTATCCGCGAAAAATTATACGTTCTGCCGGATCAAACGATCGTATATCCCGGTCACGGGGAATCAACAATTATCGGACATGAGAAGAAGTACAATCCGTTTGTGAACGGATAAGCAAAAACCTGTCAGGTTTACTTTTTTGTTCGAATCCTTTTTATTGAAAAACCTGACAGGTTAAGTTTTTCAAAGGCTACACAAGCCTGAAGCAAACCAGCATGAACATCGCCGCAACGAACCAGTCTTTTCCGCGATCGTTTTGTGTAGTTTCCTTTTCCGCGATGTTGATGGAGGTAAGCATGCGGCCTTTCGGCAGATATTGTGTCGAGAAGTAATAAAGGTTTACTACTGAATTTTTCTGCAGACTCAATATCTGTTTCACGGGGATGGTAATGGATGCATTGTCTTCAAACTTCCACTCCTTTAATGACCGGTCATGTTCGTCTTTTGCAACGATCGTTCTGCCGGTGCCAACCCGGCCGCAATGGTTGTATGTTATAACAAGGTTGTCGTTCATGTTTGTTTTTGTCAACTGCAAACCTTTATCTCCGCAAAGAAATTTTCCGTTCACTTGTTTGCAGATCAGTTTATTGTTGAGATAGATCTCGTAGGATTCGCCGCCGGCGCGTGAGGCAAACGATAACAACGTCAGCGCAAGCAGGCTTAGCACAAAGCGTTTTGCCACTTGCAATTTTAAAAAGGTGCTCATAAAAAAATTTTAAGTTGATGAATAATTTGAAATTCATTCAACAAAGAAAAACTGATCTGGAGGGGGAAAATGATGTGTTTGATATAAGGATCAAAATGCTTGATGTACTGCAGTGATCAGCGGTAGATCCTTTTTTTACTGGCAATGTATTTTTCGTGGATCACCTCGCTCAGCGGTTTTTGGTATACTTTGCTTTCAACCCATGAAATAACATCGAGATAAGCGAAAGCGCGCGTTTCAAAACGGTTTTTTTCGAGGTGTTTTATCTTGTTTAGAAATTCCTTCATCGAGGGTTTTAATAATTCCGGAGAGACCTTGAACGAATTGCGTATGAATTTGAATATCTCTTCCTCAACGACCGTCAGGTTTTGCATTTTAGCCATAAAACGGTACACCGATTTTATCAGCGATTCAATGATGCTGTCATTGCCCAATTCGTAATGCGCCATCAAATGTAAAAGCCTTGCATAACACTGCAAGTCTATGCGCAGGCTCACATGATCGTTGATGATGCGTTGCAGGTAATCGATGCAGCGTTCGTAGTCGCCGCTGCCAAAATACATCATAGCGATCTTGTAGTTAAACACCAGTATTCGATGCCTGTCAACATATGCGGAGTATTCAGCAAGATTGGCTTCGATATGCGGGATCAGCGCCAGTCCCTCCGCGAAACCACCGGTCATTAAGTGCCAGTTGATCTTTGCAGCATGTATGTAAATAAAAGTATGGATCCGGAAATTATCGTTTGTGTTGGCGGCGGTGCTTTTTGAAAACGCCTCGAATTTTTTAAGCACAGCCTGGAATTGCTGAAAATTGCGCAGGTTAAAATGTGCGTTGAGCAACGTGTGCATCCCTTTTACGAAATGGCCCGTTTCAACGCGTCTCATTTCAGGCTCTTCGTCGAAAAGGTCGATCCACTTTTGACTGTAACGATAATACATCAGGAAATCCTGGCGAATGAACGCGTACCAGCAATAGCTTTGATATAGGTAAAGGCGTTCATAAAAATCCGTGATGGTGCCCGCGTTGTCAGGAAGGTTCTCTTTGAAAAAAGCACGAATGCCTTTTTCATCTTCTTTATTTCGCGCATACCCGTTTTGAACGTACCAGCGGTATAAAAGCAAAGCAAGGTTCGAAAGCTTAATTACCTTGTCGATATGGCCACTGATCTCCGCAGCCTCGGTGGCCAGCAGTTCGGTTTTTTCAAGCGAACTTCTCGTAATGTGCAGCGTTTCTATTTTTTTATCGAGTGAAATAACCTGCGCGAGGAAATTGTATTTATGATTTGATTTCGCAAGCTCTTTTGCGCGCTCAAGCATTTTGAAGCTTTGCATCTTAAGTCCCTTGTTATATAACACACGCGCATTATCCAGGAGCTCACTCAACTGCAAGTCTATATTGACTGATGTTTTCAGGAGGCGTAAACTCGCAAGCACCTGCTTGTACAAGTGTGCTTTCAGATTGGACAATTGAGGCTTCGTTATCGGCGCCAGTTTTTTCAACAAGGCCTTTTCATCGTAGTCATGCATTTTGTCGAGGGCGTCGAAGAGCTGTATTATTTTCAGGTCTTCTTTTGAAGAACTTCGCCTTATATACAGCTTGAAATGCCTTTTTTCCGATTTTTCAAGCGACCGGATGAGTTGAAATAAAGCGTCTGTAAACCTGTTGGACGTCATAGCGAGCAATCTCCTCAAACCCAATGCCAGTAAGGGTTTTGCAATGGTTTTCTCATTTTTGGCATAATCAAACTGTGTATAAGTTGTTTTGTTCCTGCGAACACTGGCAAGTACTTTTACGCCTGAATAAAGATTTCACAGGCAGGCAATCGAAAGAGGGGCAATCGTAAAGAGGCCGGGGCAAGCACGAAAAGAATTTTAGAACTTTTTCATATGGCAAGCAATCGTTAGAGGCCAGTCCGTTTCCACGGAGTGGCCATTTTTTTTGCCGCGCTAAGTTATTTCATAATCTCGTTCCACCAATAAGAATTTTTTCGTCGTTCATAAATCAGATCTCGTCAAACTTGCCTATCCCCACCAGAATGCCGCGGCGATAATGCAATACAGCCCTATCAGCGCTACACCCTCAAGCCAGATAGATTCACCGTCAAACACAACGAAAGCACTCACCAGTACCGCAAGCGCTAGTGCCGCCAACAATAAAGGGCTCAACACAAATGAAAGGATCGCTCCACCTAAGAAAAAAGAAAGCAACAACAACAAGGGAAACAGCCCGAGCGCAATTTGCAGCGAGCTGTTGAGCATGATGCTGACCGCATAGTCGGCTTTGTTTTTAATCGCCAACTGAATGCCTACGAGGTTTTCAATTGCATTTCCGGCAAGAGCCACGATCACTAATCCCGCAAAAACTTCATTGATGCCAAGTATCTTCATCGCAGGTTGCAGTGCTTCTATGAACCAATCCGAAACAAAAGCCGCACCCGTACCGGCTGCCAAAAGCACCAGGACCGTTATCGGCAAGGACCACGAAGCTTCATGTGGTTCCCGTCTTTCTTCAGGCACCACCGCTTTATCGCCTTTAATTGAAAATGTAAGGCTCGCTACAAAAACGATCAACAACACGATCGCCACCATTATATCGAGCTTGTTGATGTTTGCGGCCGCCGGTGTATGCAGGCGTGATGCAAGCGAAGGAATCGCCAGTGCAGCAAACGCAAGCAACATGAGCGTGGCCATCATTTTTGGCGGTTCGGAATTAAACTTCTGCGTTCCGTTTTTCAATCCGCCGAACAACACGGCCAGGCCGAAGACGAGCAATGAGTTGCCAAGTATTGAACCGACCAGTGCTGCCTGGACAACTTTGTCGAGTCCCGCACGAAGCGCAAAAATTGCTACGAACAATTCCGGCAAATTTCCGAGTGCCGATTGAAGGATACCTGTAACCGCAGGTCCCATTCGGTTGCCAAGTTGTTCGGTGGCATGACCCACATTCATTGCGAGCAGCACCAATGCAACTGCTGTGACCGCAAAAGTAAAAATTGAATTAATTTCAAAATACGTAGCAACGCCGGCAAAGACGGTCATCAGCAGTGCGGCAATGCCGATGATAATATCTTTTTTTGACAAATGGTTTGATTTAAAGGTGGAATGATCCTGCGCCGTGAAAATATTGATTTTTCAATTTTTATGGAGTTGTTTGCTGGCATCTTTTTGGATTTTGATCTTCGCAGGAAATTCAATGTCAAATTACAGTAAACAGATATCAGAAGAATTAATACACTGGCAGAAGAAGATGCTGCGGAAGCCTTCATTCACCAACAGGCTGGCCAAAAAGATGCAAACAAAAATGAACAGCCTGATACCTGAAAAAGCGCACCAGGCAATCACTGCGACGATAAAGCAAATGATCAGGGTTGTATTGTTTGGCGCGGGCGTATTTACTTCGAAGCCCGATAAAAAAAGCAGCCTTGAAAAAAAGGAGACCATTATTCGTGAACGTATCAAAATGTACAGGACCACGGGGGCAGCAGAAGGAGGTCTAACGGGAGCGGGTGGCATCTTGCTCGGGCTCGCTGATTTTCCGCTGTTGCTAGGTATCAAGATCAAATTGTTGTTCGACATCGGGTCGCTTTATGGTTTTAATGTGAATGATTACAAAGAGCGCGTGTACATTTTATATATTATGCAGCTTGCGTTCTCGAGCCAGGAGGAGCGCAGGAATGTATATCTGAAAATGGCGAATTGGGAAGAGCACGCGAAGCTTCTACCGGATGATATCCATGCATTCGATTGGCGAACGTTTCAGCAGGAATATCGCGACTATCTCGACATTGCGAAGATGGCTCAACTGATTCCCATAATTGGAGCGCCTGTTGGTATAATTGTAAACTATCGGCTCATAACTAAACTGGGTGAGACTGCGATGAATGCATACCGGATGAGATTGATAAAGCCCTAGATCCATAAAGGGACTTTCCAAGAGGTTGTGTATTTTGCCGCATTGATTAACGTGCATTGAATTTTCGCGTGCAGTGCAAGAATGGAAGTTGCATTCATATTTCGCACGTTCTTCGGTCACACGCCGGCTTTTGGTTTTGCTATTTTTGTAATATTATAATTTTAAATCAGGATAAAGGTTACAAACCAATTTAAAAACGGTTACGAATGAGTACAGGAAATTATGCGGACGTGAATGGAATAAAGATGTATTATGAAATTCATGGAGAAGGCAACCCTCTCGTGCTGATACACGGTGGCGGTTCAACAATTCAAACAACATTTGGAACAATACTGCCGATGCTTGCGAAACGTTACAAAATAATTGCGGTGGAATTGCAGGCGCACGGACATACCAGCGACCGCGACGCGCCTGAAACATTTCAGCAGGACGCGGATGATGTTGCGGCATTACTGCAACAACTCAACATCCGTAAAGCATCGATCATCGGTTTTAGCAATGGAGGAAGTACCACGTTGCAAATTGCAATTCGTCATCCTGAAATTGTAAATAAAATAATTGTTGTAGCGGGAGCCTATAAACGCGAAGGATTTATCTCTGGTTTCTTTGACGGAATGGTGGCCGCAACGCTCGATAATATGCCGCAACACTTGCAAGATGCTTTCCTGGCGATCAATCCGGATCCTGGTGCACTGTTTAACATGTTCAATAAAGACAAGACGAGGATGATCAATTTTCAGGATTGGAACGACAATGATCTGCGATCCATTAAAGCGCCAGCTTTAGTTATCAGCGGCGACAAAGACGTTACACTAACTGAACACGCATTGGAAATGTCAAGGCTTATTCCAAACGCGGAGTTGCTCGTAATGCCTGGTGTACATGGTTCGTGTCTCGGAGAAATTGAAACGATAGTACCTGGAAGTAAACAGCCTGAGATCACGGTACAACTGGTGGAAGAGTTTTTGGAGAAATGAATTGAGCGGTACAATTGCTTTGTATGAAGGCATCTTTTCAGAAGCCCAACGGTGATGCTGTCATCATCATCATTTGTTGCTGATTCATCCTTACATTTGATCGCACAATTTTTGAAATACATACAACAGGGCTATTCAAACATCCTCCAAAGGTGCCCGACAGGATTGTAATTACATTCAAGTACCATGCAAAGGATTTATTTAGTCGCCATAGCAACTGCCTTTCTTTTTTCATGCAATACGCAAACTAAAAACACTGTCGCAAAACCGGTTGCAGAAGCACCAGCGATAGAAGGGAACTTCAATTACGCATCCGGGATCAAATTCGACAGCAGCTCGATCCAAAAATTTCTTGACGATAAGCCATCATTCAAAGAATTCAGAAAAGACTTTCAGGCGTTCTATGGCGGCAATCAGTACAATTATGTTTGGTACGACAAAAATGGATTGATCGAGAGCGCCGGAATACTGGTGTCGGACGCAGCAAACGTTGCAACAGAAGGTGTGAACCCTGACATTCCTTACCTCGACAGTCTTGAGTCGTTACTCGAAAGCAACTCTGAATCAAAGAACGAATTGGCGCCTGACCTTAACACTGAATTAATGCTCACAGGAATATATTTTTCCTACGCCAAGAAGATCTGGGCTGGATCCTTAAACACTAAAACAGATTCCTTAGAATGGTTCCTGCCGAAGAAAAAACTTTCATATGCAACTCTGCTGGCGGATAATTTAAAGAATGACAGCATTGGCGAAACAAAAGGGCCTGTTGTTGCGGTGCAATACCAGGGCTTAAAAAAGGAGCTCACGCACTACCGCGATATTGACAGCAAAGGCGGCGAAGTCTTCGTTCCACTTTTAAAAAAGCCGGGCATAGTCAGGCCGAACACATCTTCGCCGGAGGTTGTTTTGATCCGGAGGCGTTTAATGCAATTGGGTGATGTTATCGATGCCGACACAAGCGCCGTATTTGATTCAAAGCTCGCTGCGGTGATCAGCGATATTAAAGGAAGATATGGGTTAAAGAAGGATTCGTTGATCACAAATGCATTTATCACGGAGATAAACGTGCCTGCAAAAAAACGGGTTGAGCAGATAATGGTGAACATGGAACGATTGCGGTGGATCCCGCCGAGGGACAGCAGTTCGCACGAATTCATACTCGTTAATATTCCCGAATATAATTTGCACTATTATGAAGAAGGTAAAGATGTTTGGCAGTGCAATGTAGTTGTCGGAAAACCGATGACGAAAACAGTGATCTTTAGCGGCAAAATGCAATACGTTGTTTTTAGTCCGTACTGGAACGTTCCGCCCAGCATCATTAATAAGGAGATCAAACCTGCGATGAAACGAAATCCGAATTACCTCGCATCGCACAATATGGAATGGAATGGTGGCCGCGTGAGGCAAAAGCCGGGTCCACGCAATTCGCTTGGTCTGGTAAAATTTTTATTTCCAAACTCAAACAATATTTACCTGCACGACACGCCTTCCAAGTCTTTGTTCACAGAGGATAAAAGGGCGTTCAGCCATGGATGTATCCGGGTTGCAAAACCAAAAGATCTTGCAATGAGGTTACTGAGAAATTACCCCGAATGGACTTCTGAAAAAATTGATGCGGCAATGCGTGCCGGCACAGAAAGAACCGTTACGCTAAAACCAACCATACCTGTTTATATCGGGTATTTCACTGCGTTTCTTGATAATGACGGCCAGTTGAATTTTCGTTCTGATGTGTACAACAGGGACGGCAGTTTATTAAATATGCTGATGCAACAGTAACACCGCATGAAAAAATTATGGATACTGATCAGCGTACTTGTCTCCGGCGCGTGCTGGTATTTGTCGTTCGACCTTTCAGGTGATTTTTGGTACCTGCTTTGGTTAGCACCGGTCCCTGTATTGCTTATTTCTTTTCGGGCTTCAGCGGGCCTGAGTTTTGCAGTTGCGTTTCTTTCTTTTCTTATCGGGCGCCTCAGTTGGGTTCCTTATCTCTTGTCGGTTCTTCCCCTCTTACTCGCAATCGTTTTTACAGTTTTGTTTCCGATCGTTTTTGCAGTTGTCGTTGTACTCACGAGAAAAATTGTTTCAAAGCAAATAAGCTGGTCGGTTTTTGCATTCCCGGTTCTGTGGTGCTGCTTTGAATTCCTGATGTTCAAATTTTCGCGCGATGGAACTGCAGGCAGCATTGCATACAGCGAAGCGAATTTTTTGCCGGCAATACAAATAGCGTCGGTCACCGGCATTATCGGAGTAAGTTTTTTGGTTACACTTTTTCCCTCAGCGGTTGCGCTGGTAATTCATAAACGATACAGCCGAAAATTGCCGTTGCTTCTTGCTCTCATCATTGTGGTCGTCTTTCTTTCATTTGGGATGATAAGGCTCAACCAAAGTAACAATGAAACAAAAAGCATAACTATGGGCCTTGCCGTCGTTGATGAAAAATTTCATTCGGAAACACATCAACCTAAGGCGGCGGATGTGATGCGTTTGGCAAGTATGTATGCAGGTCAAATCGCAGCGCTTGCGCAGAATGGAGCCCAGGTGATTGTCCTTCCGGAAAAAATGATAAACATAAAAGACGGCTTCGGAGATTCGGCGAGAAATATGTTGGAGGAAGCCGCGAAAGTTAATCACGTTACGGTTGTAGCCGGTTACACACAATTTAACGATGGCAAGAGTTATCACAATAATGCGTGGGTGATCTCGGCGAATGGAAGTTTCCTTGCAAGCTACCAGAAGGTTAACCTGTTTGAAGGCGAAGCGATAAGCGGGTTCGTTGGCGGGGACACGATCTCAACTTTTGATCTGCTCAATATCCCTTCAGGCCTGGCAATTTGCAAGGACATGGATTATGATGGATTCATGAGAATGTATGCTCTTCAAAAAGCGCAGGTTCTTTATGTGCCGGCGTGGGATTTTATTCGCGATGGCTGGTTGCATTCACGCATGGCAATTCTGCGGGGTGTTGAAAATGGCTATGCAATTGTTCGCACGGCGCGACAAGGCAGATTGACGGTGAGTGATTACCGGGGAAAGGTTTTATACGAAGCGAGTTGTGAGAATAATAAAACAGCATCGCTTGTTGGAAAAGTGAACGTGGTTTCCACCCGAACCGTCTACAGCCGGTTTGGTGATTGGTTTGGATATGTTGTGGTAGGTGGCGCAATTTATTTTTTGATAGTGTTTTTTGTGAAGGATCGAGGGTTAGCGAAAAAATAAGTCTCATCATGAGCGCAAATGAAAAAAATTCGCGCAGAGCGAACAGACGAAATTTATTTGTGTTATCAGTTTGTATCAAAAACGACTTGCCCGGAAGGGGCTGAATTTGAATACCGTTGGATGCAATCCAACGAAACGGAGGATGAAGGCCGGAAACGCAACCCTGGAAGGGTTGAACACTAACAACCCAGGCATGAGATTGCATAAAAAGGCCGCCTTCATTAGCGTTAGCGAAAAAATAACTCTCATCACGAGCGCAAATGAAAAAAATTCGCGCAGAGCGAACAGACGAAATTTATTTGTGTTATCAGTTTGTATCAAAAACGACTTGCCCCGGAGGGGCTGAATTTGAATAGCGTTGGATGCAATCCAACGAAACGCACGATGAAGGCGGAGCGCAACCCTGGAAGGGTTGAAGATTAAACAACCCAGACATGAGATTGCATAAAAAGGCCGCCTTCATTTGAAGACAGCCTTCCATATAGCAACTTGCTACCTGGTTTAAAAACTGAGAGTGCCACCTAA